>CALMMX010000166.1 GCA_937868545.1 uncultured Bacteroidota bacterium | reverse complement strand
GGCTTTTGGTAATCCTTATGGCGATGTATGGAATAGTGATATTGTAATTAATTGGACTAAAAAGTTAAGTGATTTAGGTGTAAAAATTATTGCCTTATCAGATACTATTGGTGTGTCCAATCCTGAAAACATTAATTATTTGTTTTCTAATATAATTCCTGAATTTAAACATGTTGAAATTGGAGCTCACCTTCATTCTACAAGAGAAAAAGCAACAGAAAAAATAGATGCAGCCTATAAAAGTGGTTGCAAACGATTTGATGTTGCCATACATGGTTTTGGAGGTTGCCCAATGGCTAAAGATGATTTAACTGGGAATTTGGCAACTGAAGATTTAGAAGCTTATTTTATGAATAATAAAATTGATTTAAAATTAAATAAGGAAGAGTTAAATAAATCTTACGAAGATAGTTGGACAATTTTTAATATTTACCATTAATTATAACTCTCTAAAAAGTGGTTTGTAACACTGTATAGTTTTTCTAATTCTTGTTGATTAATGCAATAAGGTGGAATAAAGTAAAGTATATTTCCAAGTGGACGAACTATAATATTTTCTTTAATAAAAAAGCTGGCAATATGTTCAGATAAACTATTTAAGTAATGCGTATGTTCTGGCGTTTTTATTTCTATTGCTAAAATAGTTCCTATACATCTTACATCAATAATATTTGCATTATCTTTTAAAGATTCAATAAATGCTAAATGTAATTTATTTATAAGGTTAATTTGATTCCATGTAGTTTCTTGTTCCATTAAATCTAAACTTGCTAATGCTGCAGCGCAAGCCGTTGGATTAGCAGTGTAACTGTGCCCATGAAAAAAAGTTTTAGTTTTATCATCGCTAACACACGAATCATAAATAAATTGAGCACAACTTGTAACACCAAATGGCATAAAACCACCAGTTATTCCTTTTGACAAACAAATAATATCAGCTTTATGAATTAAATAATCATTAGCAAAAAACTTACCTGTTCTACCAAAGCCAGTCATTACCTCATCAGCAATAGTTACAATATTATTTTGATTACAAAGTAAGATGAGTTCATCTAAGAATTTAGCCCCGTACATTTGCATACCTGCTGCACCTTGTACTAACGGCTCAAAAATAAATCCTGCAATATCATTATGATTGGTAAACCATTGCTGAAGTGTTTCTTTTATATGTTCAATATTATCTTGGTTTGGTAATGGAATATGAATAACATCAAATAATAAATTTTCAAAAGCATTATTAAATACATTGCGAGCACCAACACTCATACCTCCAAAAGTATCGCCATGATAAGCATTTTCGAAGGCTATAAACTTTTTTTTAGAAACTCCTGTGTTATGCCAATATTGAAGTGTCATTTTTAATGCAACCTCTACAGCTGTAGAACCATTATCGGAATAAAATATTTTTGCTTGATTATTTGGTAAATGTTGTATTAAACGTTTTGCAAGTTCAGTTGCTGGAGCATGTGTAAAAGCACTAAATATAGCATGTTCCAATTGTTGTAATTGTTCTGATACTTTTTTTGCTATATATGGATTACAATGGCCATGCAAGTTTACCCACCAAGATGAAATTGCATCTAATAATTTATTTCCATCAGCATCAATAAAAAATGCTCCTTCGCCTTTTACTAATTCTATTGGTAATGGCGCATATTTTAAATGCGTAAAAGGATGCCAAACAAATTGTTGGTCGTTATTTAAGGTAGTAGACAAATTTATATTATAATGTTTTTAAAGCATTTAATACATTAGTTTCAACTCTATTTGCTAAATCATCAGTTGGATGTTTTACAAAAGTATCTCCAGTAACTTTTTCAAATAATTCAATGTATCTGTCCGAAATTTCTTTTACCCATTCATCACTCATTTCAGGTATTTGTTGGCCATCTTTACCCTGGAAACCATTTTCAATTAACCAACGACGTACAAATTCTTTACTCAGTTGTTTTTGTTCTTCGTTTCTATCTTGTCTTTCTTGATAACCTTCTAAATAAAAATAACGAGAGGAATCAGGTGTATGAATTTCATCCATTAAATATATTTGTCCATCAAATAAACCAAATTCGTATTTAGTATCTACTAAAATTAAACCCATACTTTTTGCAATTTCTTGACCGCGCGCATATAATTTACGAGTGTAATCTTCTAATTGTTTGTAGTGTTCTTCACTTACAATACCTTGTTTTAAAATTTCTTCTCTACTAATATCTTCATCATGTCCAACTGCGGCTTTAGTTGTAGGTGTAATAATTGGTTCAGGTAATTTATCGTTTTCTTTTAACCCCTCTGGCAGTGCAACACCACATAAAGTTCTTAAGCCACTATTATAAGTTCGTGCTGCATGTCCAGCCAAGTATCCTCTAATTACCATTTCAACTTTAAATGGTTCACACATTTTTCCTATTGTAACAACTGGGTCGGGCGATGAAATAACCCAATTTGGAATAATATCTTTTGTGGCATTTAAAAATTTAGCCGCAATTTGATTTAGAACTTGGCCTTTGTATGGAATACCTTTTGGCAATACCACATCAAATGCCGAAATACGATCGCTTGCAACCATAACTAAAACAGTGTCATTAATGGTGTAAACATCGCGCACCTTACCTTTATAAAATTTTGTTTGATTTGGAAATTGAAAAGTTGTGCTAGTTAAAGATTGTGTGCTCATAATTAAAATTTTGATAAAAATAGTAAAATGCTTTTTAATGTGTATTTATTTCTTGTTGAATAGGTAATTGTGATTGTAATATTTTGTTTTTTTC
>CALMMX010000165.1 GCA_937868545.1 uncultured Bacteroidota bacterium | reverse complement strand
TGGTGGTTTTGGTATGCGTGGAAATAAATTTGTTGGTTCAGGTAATGCTCAAAATCCCGCAAAATTATTATTCAAAAGAAATAATGCTCGTTTCTTAGAAATATCTTCTCGTTCATTTGCAATGACAAAAGAAAAGATAAATGCTAAGCCAGCTTCTGTCAAATTTTATCTAGAAAAAGATTCAATCATTCACCCAGGATTAAGCTTTGTTTACCAAGTTGAAAAGAAAACGGTAACCTTGTTAAGAACCGATGATGGATTAGAAAAATCACCTTATTTTAATACGTATCATAAAGTTGATATGTATTTTGAACAACTTGTTTGGAAAATAGATGAACCTAAAATTGATTTTAACTTTTTACCAAATAATACACAAGGTGAAGCATTTTTCGAATCACAAGACTTTTTTAACAGTAATAGATTAGAAGCAATTAGAGGCCAAGAGCAAATTAGTCCTGTTCAGAAAATGAACGAATACTACACTTCCATAGGAAATCAATCTACTTTTACTGTTGTGGATTTTGCTAAATACATTAAGTATCTTGCTGTAGACTTGCGACCTATTATATTTAAAATGGCCATTTTTGGTTTAATTTATTATGAGCCAGAAACAGATATGATTACAGTACGTCCAAGACTATTTGATTATATTAAAAATTTAAAACATGATAAAGACCATGACGTAATTACCATACATTCTGTCTTTCCAAATAAAACTAATGCAACAATGAGTTTGGTTAATAACAGTTATGATATAACAATAAGAGGAGTTGAAAATGTATTATTAAGTGACACTCAAAAAGTATTTATCTTTCCAAAAAGAGATGAATTAGTTTTAAAGAAGAATAGAACCATTGAATTTGCAGGTGTTGTAGCTTCTGGTAAATTTGAATATCATGGAAAAGACTTTGTTTTTGACTATGATATGTTTAAAGTAAAAATGAAAACAATTGATTCATTAAGAATTTTTGTTGTTTCAAGAGAACCAGATATTAATGGCAATTACCCATTTAGAAAAGTACAAACTGTAATTGAAAATTTAAATGGGGAATTAAGAATTGATGCTCCCAAAAACCATAGTGGATGGGGAAAAGCTCCAACATTTCCTCAATTTCAAAGTTTCAAAGAGAGTTATACATTTTATGATAAAAAGACAATCTTTAAAGGAGTGTATAATCGTGATAAATTTTATTTCAAACTCGATCCATTTTCAATGGACAGTTTAGATAACTTTAGAAATGAAGGATTGATATTTGATGGTGAATTTTCATCAGCTGGAATATTTCCTTCTTTTAGAGAAAAACTTACTTTACAAAAAGATTATTCATTAGGGTTTATTAGAAATACACCTCCAGGTGGTTATCAAGTGTATGGTGGAAAAGCAAAATTTGAAAATGAAATTAGACTATCAAATAAAGGATTAAGAGCAGATGGAGATTTAAATTATGTTACTTCAACTACTAAATCCAAAGATTTTATCTTCTTTCCAGATAGTATGAATACCATGGCTAATTCATTTGATATTAAAGAACAAATTAATCCTATAGAATATCCTCAAACTCATGGAGATACTGTTTATGTGCATTGGGTTCCGTATCAAGATGTAATGAATGCTACTGATAAAGCTAGCCCATTTAAAACTTATAATGGGAAAGCAACATTTAAAGGCAGGTATGCGTTGAGTCCCCAAGAATTACATGGCAATGGTACTGTTGATATGGTTAAAGCAGATATACAATCAACAAACATATTATTTAAACAACATAAATATTTTGCAGATACCGCCAACTTCCACTTAAAAGCTATTGGCGAAGAAGGATTAACATTTGCATCAGATAATGTTAATGCAAAAATGGATTTAGATGAGCGAGTTGGTGAATTTGTTACTAATGGGAAAGCATCAATTGTTAGATTTCCTAAGAATCAATACATAGCCTATATGGAAAGATTTAAATGGTTTATGGACAGCGAGGAAATTCAATTAGGTGATGAAAACAAAAAACTTGATGGCAGTGTTGAAAATGCTTTAGATTTAGAAGGTCCTGAATTTATTTCGGTACATCCAAAACAAGATTCATTACGATTTTTAGCACCAGCAGCAAAATACAATTTACGTAAATATATTATTAGTTGTATAAACGTTCCTTTTATTAATGTTGCAGATGCAAGAATTTTTCCTAATGAAGGGAAAGTAACTATATTTAAAAATGCATTAATGGATACATTAAAAAACACAGTAATATTAGCTAATACAGTAACTAAATACCATTCAATTAGAAACGTTACTGCAAATATTTTTGGTAGAAAAAATTACTTGGCAAATGGAGAATACCAATACCTTGATGAAAACAATAAACCGTATTTAATTAAATTTAATACTATAAAACCAGATACAAGTGGTCAAACAGTATCGGAAGGTGTTATAGATGAAAAAGCTAATTTTCAATTTAATGACTATTTTAGTTTTGCAGGTAAAGTAAAATTATTTGCATCAAATCAGTTTTTATCATACGAAGGTGGAACAAAAATTGTTCACAATTGTGGTAAAATTGGAAAAGCTTATTTACAATTTAAGGGTGAAATTGATCCAAAAGACATCTTAATTCCTATTCCTAAAAATCCTACTGATGTAAATGGTAAAGCTGTTGGTTCAGGTATAATTTATGGCCCTGATACAAACATGGTTTATTCATCTTTTGTTTCATTAAGAGGTGGAAGAAAAGATTTGGATGTAATTACTGCTGATGGATTTTTAGGGTATAATAAAGAGAAGAACGAATATATCATTACTAATAAAGAAAAATATGTAGAGCAAAATTTACCTGGAAACTATGTTAGTTTAAATACAACTAATTGCAAAGTTTATGCAGAAGGTAAAATGGATTTAGGTGCAGATTTAGGTCAGGTTAAATTAAATACATTTGGTATTGCAACTCATAATAGTATTAATGATTCGGCAACCTTTGAATTAATGACAACGATTGATTTCTTTATGGATAAAGGTGCTCTTAAAAAAATGTTTAAGGACATGGAAGTGTTTTTAAATACACATGCACCTGTTGACTTTAATAACCCTGTTTTCTTAAAAGGAGTTACTGAAATGGTTGGTAAAGAAAAAGGTGATAAGGTTATGTCTGATTTAAATTTATATGGAAATATAAAGCGTTTCCCTGATGAATTTGAAAAAACTTTTTTAATTAGCAATGTAGAAATGAAATATGATAAAACAAGTCGCTCATTCGTTTCTGTTGGAAAAATTGGAATTGGTTCTATCAATAAAAATGAAATTTACCGTCAAACCCCAGGAAATATTCAAATTAAAAAACAAAAAGGTGGTGATGTGTTAACTATGTATTTTGAATTTGACCCTCAAACATGGTATTTCTTTTCTTATTTTAAAGGTGTAATGAGTATTGTTAGTAGCAATGCTGAATTTAATAATGACATCAAAAACCTTAAATCTAAAGATAGAAAACAAGATTTAGAAAAGGATAATAAAGGTCCTTCATATCAATTTACAATTTGTAGTCCTACCAAACGCGATCAATTTGTAAGAAAAATGAAAATGATGAATGCAACAGAGGAATAAAAAAAACTTTGCAAATTCAAATTTTAAACAAAATATTCTTAAATTTAAATGTTAAATTAGTCAAAAAAACACACTTAATGAAAAACATTTTTCTATTATTACTGTCGGCATCTATTTTTACCGGTTGTAAACATAAGGCGAATTTCGATGAACTCCCAAAGGTGAGTTATGCAACAGATATACAACCAATTATTATTAGTAATTGTACTCAAAGGGGTTGTCAGGGCGATGAAAAAACACAGAAATTTAAACTTTTAACATATAAAGATGTTATTAAG
>CALMMX010000164.1 GCA_937868545.1 uncultured Bacteroidota bacterium | reverse complement strand
ATTTAGAAATTTGGTTTTAATAAGTATTTACTATAAAAATCTGTAATGTGTTTTACAGCTTCATCAGCTGTATCTACTATTTTAAATAAATCCAAATCTACTTCATTAATATTATGTTCCTTTTCTAACATTGTTTCTTTAATCCAGTCAATTAAACCACTCCAATATTCGGTACCAACTAAAACAACCGGGAATTCTGCAATTTTATTTGTTTGAACAAGTGTAAGAGATTCAAATAATTCGTCAATGGTTCCAAAACCACCTGGCATTCCAATAAATCCTTGAGAATATTTTAAGAAAACCGTTTTACGAACAAAGAAATAATTAAAATCAATACTTTTATCTCTATCTATATAATCATTTGGTTTTTGTTCAAATGGTAAGTTAATATTTAATCCAACCGAATTACCTTTACCACGTTTTGCTCCTTTATTTGCAGCTTCCATAATACCAGGACCACCACCCGTAATTACACCATAACCTTCTTGAGTTAATTTAAAAGCTATTTCTTCAGCTAAAATGTAATATTTATTTTCTGGCTTAGTTCGTGCTGATCCAAAAATTGAAACACATGGACCAATATGTTGCATTTGTTCAAAGCCATTTACAAACTCGCTCATTATTTTAAAAATCTTCCAACTATCTGATGCCATTACATCGTTGGTATCTTTAGTAGCAAATGCTTTACGAATTTTATCTTCTTTTTCTTGAGTCATATAATTAATAATTTAAATAATATTAAATGGTAACAATGATATAAAGTTAAAAAAGTAATCTTTTCATATATTCAAACTTGTTAACTTTCAAATTTTAATAACCTACCTAGACACTACATTTCTTTCTTTAAAAATGGTGCGGTAAAGCCAATCTTGCTTTTTACTAATTCTTCTGGAGTGCCAGTAAATAATATTTCTCCCCCGCCTTTTCCTCCTTCTAAACCCACATCAATAATATGATCGGCCACTTTAATAATATCCATATTATGTTCAATTACCAAAACCGTATTTCCATTATTAACTAAAGTATTTAGCACTTCTAATAAAATGCGTATGTCTTCAAAATGTAAACCTGTAGTAGGTTCATCTAAAATATATAATGTATTGCCTGTATCGCGTTTGCTTAATTCGGTTGAAAGTTTAACACGCTGTGCTTCTCCTCCACTTAAGGTTGTTGCTTGTTGCCCTAAAGTAATATATCCTAAACCAACAGACTGCAAGCTTTTTACTTGTCTAAGTATAGTTGGCAAATTTTCGAAAAACTCACAGGCCTGGTCAATGGTCATGTTTAATACATCACTAATTGATTTTCCTTTATAACGAATTTCTATTGTTTCGCGGTTATAACGTTTACCATTACATACATCACAATTAACATATACATCTGGTAAAAAATTCATTTCAATGGTCTTTACCCCTGCTCCACCGCATGTTTCGCAACGACCACCTTTTACATTAAATGAAAAACGACCCGCTTTATAGCCTCTAATTTTTGATTCAGGTAATTCGGCAAATAAATTTCTTATGTCAGAAAACACATTTGTATATGTTGCAGGATTACTTCGAGGGGTTCGGCCAATTGGAGATTGATCAATATCAATTACTTTATCAATATGTTCTAAACCAGTAATTGATTTATATGGTAAAGGGCGTTTTTCTGATTTATAAAAATAATTACTTAAAATAGGATAAAGCGTTTCATTAATTAAACTCGATTTGCCACTACCACTTACACCAGTTACACAAATGAATTTACCTAAAGGAATATCTACCGATACATTTTTTAAATTATGCCCCGTACAACCTTTTAAACTTATTTTTTTACCATTTCCTTTTCGTCTTTGTTTTGGTATTTCAATACATTTTTTGCCAGTAATATAATCGGCAGTCATGGTATTAAATTTAAGCATTTGTTTTGGCGGAGCAGCAGCAATCACTCTACCTCCGTGTACTCCAGCACCTGGTCCAATATCAATCACATAATCACTTTCAATAATCATGTCTTTATCATGCTCAACAACCAAAACACTATTACCAACATCACGTAAATTTTTAAGAGCTTCAATGAGGCGCATATTATCTCGTTGATGTAAGCCAATACTTGGTTCATCTAAAATATACAATACACCAACCAATTGAGAACCAATTTGTGTAGCTAAACGAATACGCTGAGCTTCACCACCACTCAATGTTTTAGAAGAACGATTAAGGGTTACATAATCTAAACCAACTTCTAATAAAAATCCAATTCGGGTTCTAATTTCTTTTAAAACTTCTTTAGCAATTACATTTTGTGATTTTGACAAACGTTTTTCGATACCTTTAAACCAGTCATTTAAAATATTGATATCCATTTCAGATAACTCCGAAATATTTTTACCGTCAATTTTAAAATACAAGGCTTCTTTTTTTAAACGTGTGCCATTGCATGTATCACAGTTTATTTTATTTGTAAATCCTTCAACCCAGCGACTCATAGCAGGAGAAGGATTTTCTTCGGCTTGTTTACTAATATGAGTAGCTATACCTTCAAATGCAGAACTGTATCCACCAGAATTGGTATCAGATTTTATAGTAAATAATTCTTCACTACCATTTAATAAAATATTAATCGCAGCTTCATCAATATCCTCGAAAGGTGTATCTAAGTTAAATTTATATTTTTCGCCAATAGCTTCTATTTGTTTAAACACCCAAATTCCTTTTGCAGGACCTAATGGTGCAATAGCACCTTTACGAATGGATAGTTTTTGATTAGGGACAATTTTATTGATATCAACTTCAGATACAACACCTAATCCATTACAATGTGGGCAAGCACCGTAAGGAGAATTAAATGAAAATAAATTTGGAGCTGGTTCATCATACGAAATACCACTTGTAGGGCACATTAGCATACGACTGTAAAACTGAACTTTACCAAAACCAAATGAAGTTGTTTTTTTCTTTGCTTTAGTATCCTCTTCTACATGCTCCAAAACCATAATAGTTCCTTTGCCATGTTTCATAGCTGTTTGCAAAGATTGATTTAGGCGTGTTTTAATATCACCAGTAATTTCTAATCTATCAACAACAATTTCAATATCATGAATTTTGTAACGGTCAACTTGCATTTTTGGTGTAATGTTTACAATTGCACCATCTATGCGCACTTTATTAAATCCTTTCTTTCTAATATCTTCAAACAGCTCACGGTAATGACCTTTACGGCCTTTTACAATGGGAGCTAGTAAATTTATTTTTTTTGAATTGTAAGTATCTAAAATTAAAGCAATAATTTGGTCATCACTGTACCTAACCATTTTTTCGCCAGTAACGTATGAAAATGCTTCTCCTGAGCGGGCAAATAGTAAACGCAAGAAATCATAAATCTCGGTAATAGTACCAACTGTAGAACGCGGATTTTTATTTACTGTTTTTTGCTCAATAGAAATTACTGGGCTTAATCCTGAGATTTTATCCACATCAGGGCGTTCCATGTTTCCTAAAAACTGACGTGCATAACTCGAAAAGCTTTCAATATAACGTCTTTGACCTTCAGCATAAATAGTATCAAAAGCCAATGAAGATTTTCCACTTCCACTTAAGCCAGTTAATACTACTAATTTGTTACGAGGTATAGTTAAAGAAATATCCTTTAAATTATGAGCTCTAGCTCCTATTACTTCAATAAATTCTTCTTCCATTAATTACTACCCATTAAAAATGTTTTTATTAACTCATCAATATTCCCATTCAAAACCCCTTCTGCATCTGTAATTTTTAATTCAGAGCGATGGTCGTTTACCATTTTATATGGGTGCAACACATAACTACGAATTTGCGAGCCCCACTCTATTTTCGTTTTACCTTCTTCTACCGCATCACGGGCTTCGTTTTGTTTACGCATTTCTAATTCATATAATTGCGAACGTAGCATTTGCATGGCTTTTAAACGATTACCTAATTGCGAACGTTCTATCTGACAAACAACTACAATGCCAGTTGGTTTATGCGTTAACTGAACTTTTGATTCTACTTTATTAACATTTTGTCCACCTGCGCCACCACTTCGTGAGGTTTGAATTTCAATATCATTTGGATGAATATTAATTTCAATAGAATCATCCACCACAGGATAAACATATACTGAGGCAAATGAAGTGTGACGTTTGGCATTGCTATCAAAAGGACTAATACGCACTAAACGATGGACTCCATTTTCGCCTTTTAAATTGCCATAGGCATAATCGCCATCAATTTGTATAGATACCGATTTTATACCAGCCACATCACCATCATTTTTATCGAGTTCATTTACTTTAAAGCCATTTTTTTCGGCCCACATAATGTACATACGCATAAGCATGCTAGCCCAATCGCAACTTTCAGTACCGCCAGCACCAGCATTAATTTGAAGCACACAACTTAAAATATCATTAGGTTTATTGAGCATATTTTTAAACTCAATATCTTCAATTATTTTTTCGGTTATAGCTTGTTGTTCATCAACATCTTTTTCGGTAGCATCGCCCGATTTATAAAATTCGTAAATGGTATCTAAATCATCTAAAGAAGCGGAAAAAGTATCATAAGAAGAAACCCACATTTTGCGTGATTTTACTTCTTTTAAAACGGCTTCGGCTTTTTTTGAATCTGTCCAAAAATTTGGATCTAAGGTTTTTTCTTCGAGTTCTTTTAACTCATGTTGTTTTTTATCGTAGTCAAAGAAATCCCTTCAGAGCGTCTTTTCGGTCGTGAAGGGCTTTAAGTTGTTCGGCTGTAATCATGAATTAAAAGTAAGGTTTTATTGTGAAATATTTGCAAAAAGTTATGTATAAACACAAGTTAAAAAATAGTTAAAACATTCTTATCTTACAAAAATAAGCAGGTAAGGTTAGAAAATAGTTATAAATTTGATTGATTATAAAACTGAAAAAATCAGGGGTATCTGCCTAATATTGGCTGTATATGTCTGAAAAAATCAGGGGTATAAACAAGTTGGACTAAACCTCCTGCCGTCGGTAGTTGAAGTGTTTAGTTAGTATTAAAT
>CALMMX010000163.1 GCA_937868545.1 uncultured Bacteroidota bacterium | reverse complement strand
TGTATGGTGTTGCCATTGCTGCTGCTGGTATGATGGCTACTACTGCTATGCAATTAGCAATTGATGCTTTTGGACCAATTGCTGATAACGCAGGTGGTATTGCAGAAATGAGTCAATTACCACCAGAAGTACGTGAACGTACAGATAACTTAGATGCAGTTGGTAATACAACGGCAGCTACTGGTAAAGGATTTGCAATTGCTTCTGCAGCTTTAACATCTTTATCTTTATTTGCAGCATTTGTTGGTATTGCAGGTATTGATGCAATTGACATTTACAAAGCTCCTGTATTAGCAGGTTTATTTGTTGGTGGTATGATTCCATTTATTTTCTCAGCATTATGTATACAAGCAGTTGGTAAAGCTGCAATGGACATGGTACAAGAAGTACGTCGTCAGTTCCGCGAAATTCCTGGTATTATGGAATACAAAGCAAAACCTGAATACGAAAAATGTGTGGCTATCTCTACAAAAGCTTCTATCCGCGAAATGATGTTACCAGGTGCTATTGCACTAGTAACTCCAGTTTTAGTTGGATTTATATTTGGGCCAGAAGTATTAGGTGGTGTTTTAGCAGGTGTAACTGTATCAGGTGTATTAATGGGTATTTTTCAATCTAATGCAGGTGGTGCTTGGGATAACGCTAAAAAATCATTTGAAAAAGGTGTTTTAATTAATGGCGAAATGTTCTACAAAAAATCTGAACCACACAAAGCTTCAGTAACTGGAGATACAGTAGGTGATCCATTTAAAGATACTTCAGGACCATCAATGAATATTTTAATTAAATTAATGAGTATTGTATCATTAGTAATTGCTCCATACATTGTTGGCATTGGCGGAACTTCTACAAAAGGAGAATGCTGCTCAAAAGAAATGATGACTGAAGAAATTATTAAATGTAATATTAACGGACAAGAATATACTTGTACAAGCAAGGCACAATGCGATAGTATTATGGCTGCTAATACAAAAGATATTGCTGAAGTTAAAGGAAATTATATGGTTGATGGTGCTCACTCTTCAGTTGCATTTAGCATTAAACATATTATTAATAATACTAAAGGAAGTATTAATGTGGATAGCGGTGTTGTTAATTTAGAAGCAACTACTGGTGCTAAAATTTATATCAGATTAGATATGAAAACTATTAATACACAAAACGGAATGCGTGATGACCATTTAAAAAACAAAGCTGAATTTTTTGATGTTGCAAAACATGCAAAAGCAGTGTTTGAAGCAAATGAAGTGGTTAAAGCTGAGGCAGGAAGTATGTATGCTTACATTGCTAAAGGTAAATTAACATTAAAAGGAATTACAAAAGATGTTGAGTTAAAATTCAATTATTCTGGTAGTAAAGAAGGTAGCGATTGGAGTACAGGAAAAGAAATGCCTGCAAACGTTATTGGATTTGATGGTGAAACAACTATTGACCGTACTCAATTTGGAGTTGGTGAAGGTGGTGGTTTAGGTAACGATGTAAAAATTGATGTTACTTTAGAAGCTACACAACCAAAATAATTATTATTACATAATTTAAAGAAAGCCTGTTTACAAATGTAGACAGGCTTTTTTGTTTTGCTACAATTTATAGCAATTTAATGTGTGCTTTTACTATAATTTTGTATAATGATTCCAGAACAAATAGTTAAATTAAAAACAGCACTACATAAAGATCAAAATGTAACACAAGTAATTTTTAATAAAAGTGATGAATTAAGCAATTTATTAAGAAAAAACACAGCAATACGGTGGAGCAAAACAATGAATTGTTGGTATTTGCCATATAGTAAAACCATAAAACAAGATTTGTTTAAACTTTTAAGCCCAAACTATTATTTAGATTATACTGAATTAAAAACTACTGATGAGTTTGTGGTTTTAAAACCTGATACTGAAACTACTAAAGAAGTAAAATCAAATGCTGAATTAGTGGTTTTATCAAATGAAACTAGCAAAAAAATTGAGGAATTTAAACTTTGGTTAAAATCTAAAAGATACAGCGAAAATACAATTGCTACTTATTGCGATGCCTTACAAACATTTTTACGATTTTTTGTAAATAAAGAAATTTCTTCCATAACTAATGAGGATATTATTTATTTTAATAATGACTATATTTTAAAAAATAAGTTTTCGGCAAGTTTTCAAAACCAAGTGGTAAATGCAGTAAAATTATTTTATAGGACCATACAGCAAAAAACACTAAATCCTGAACTAATACATAGGCCAAAACGCCCAAAATTATTACCCAATGTATTAAGTAAAGAAGAAATTAAGTTGATATTAAATGCTCATGGCAATATTAAACATAAGGCTATGTTGAGCTTAATGTATAGTTGTGGCTTGAGAAGAGGTGAGTTATTGAATCTTAAAATTAAAGATATTGATTCTGCCAGAAACCTAGTATTAGTAAAACAGGCAAAAGGAAGGAAGGATAGAATTGTTCCTTTATCAAATAAAATATTGATGCTATTAAGAGACTATTTTATTGCCTATAAGCCAAAAGAATGGTTGTTTGAAGGACAAGATAAGAATAAGCAATATGATGAAGCTAGTTTAGCTGCAGTATTAAAACAAGCTGTTGAAAAAAGTAATATTAAAAAATCTGTTACATTGCATTGGTTGCGGCACAGTTATGCTACGCATTTATTAGAGAATGGCACTGATTTAAGATATATTCAAGAGATTTTGGGACATAGTAGAAGCACTACTACAGAAATATATACACATGTGAGTACAAAAAGTATTCAAAAAGTAGTTTCACCATTTGATAATTTGTAATAAAAGTTTAAATTTGAATAACCCAAAGCCTATAAAAGTTAAGCATATCTTGCAAAAACAACAAGGTATGCTTATAAAAGTTAAGCATATAAGGGAGTT
>CALMMX010000162.1 GCA_937868545.1 uncultured Bacteroidota bacterium | reverse complement strand
GGTGTTTTGCCTAGATTTTTTTGTTTCTTTTTTCATCATGGAAAAAAGAAAAATATAGCTAAATGAATTCGTTAGAATTGACTATTTATTTATCGTTAAACAACACAATCATTGGAGTTTCAATGGTATAAATATCTTCGTTTTTTACAACTACAAATGGCATATTTACTTTTATTGTTGAATTTACCAGTAATTTTACCCTAATAATAATTTTTCCTTTACGCATGGCGCTAATAGGTTGTTGGTTAATTGTTTCATATCCTAAATACGAAACAGTAAATTTTTTATCTCCTACCATTTCTGCTAATTTTTCAATAACTGTTTTGTAATTGACTTTAAACGGTTTTAAAACAATTAAACTATCCTTTTTACTTTTGGCTTTTTTATCTTTGAAAACGGCTGTTTTATTGATCAGTGATATATATGCAATAGTATCTCTTGAATTAACAGTTTTAAAATTTTTGTATAAAAGACTGTCGATATTTGTAAATGATTTTTGAGAAAAACTAACAAGGTTAATTAAGCAAAATAAAAAGAGTATAATTTTAGTGCGGGTCATTTATTAGTTTAATTAATTTTTGTTTTTCATTAAGCCAATTATTTTCTAATGAAGCTAGCTTTGTATTGGTTTTATAATTTGGGTAATCTGGGGCATTAATAATTTCATTTATTTTGTTGGCAATATGTTGCGGATTATGAGCATCAATAAAAATGCCAATTTTATATTTATTGATAATATTTTCAATTTCGGGTAACTTACTTGCCAAAATTGGTATACCTGCATGCGTGTAATCAAACACTTTATTAGGCAAGCTAAAATGGTAATTCATATTGCTATCTTTATCTATCGTCACTCCTAAATTAGCATTCATCGTGTATTGCCTTAACTCAGAAGCTGGTATTTTATCAATAAAAATAACCTTATTAGCAATTTTAAAATTATTTACGTTTTGTTTGAGTTGTTCAATAACATCGCCACCGCCAATTATTAGTAATACAAAACTGTCATCTAAAAATTGAAAAGCTTCCACTAATTCTTCAGCACCTCTTTGTACATTAATTCCTGCTCCCTGTAAAATTACAAGGTGTTTATTTAAGGGTAAATTAAGCTCTTCACGAGATTTAACTACTTCAACATTTTGGTAATTAGGAATGTTTCTAATAAAAATAAAGGGCGTTTTATACTTAGATGTAAAATAATTTGCAATGCTTTCATTAACAGTAATACAATGTTTTAATTGCGGCACAATCCATTTCTCTAATTTTTCCCAAATTCTTTTTTTGCTTGGATTAGCTTGTAATTCTGGAACTTCGCAAAAAATTTCGTGGCTGTCGTAAATTAGCCTAATGCCCTTAATCTTTGATACTAAATAATTTGGTAATAAAGTATCTAAATCGTTGGCAAATAGAAGGTCGGCTTTTGTAAATAGCAACACAAAAAATAAACGCAAATTAAAAAAGGCATAAAACAAAACACCTTGTTCAAAAAACAATTTAATGCGTTTACATTGGTAAGCTCTTTGTTCAAGTGGTTTAGAATCAGATTTTATACGCCCTACAAGTAACACATCATAATTACATTCTAGCAATACAGAGCAGGTACGCGCCACTCTTTGGTCGGTTACTAAATCATTAATTACAGAAACTATTACTTTCTTATTTTGCAAAGCACACTAATTTACCCGCAAAAATACACATTAATATAATTAAAATCGTGTAACTTTTTTATGGCAATAAGGCTCAGAACCTTTGTGCTCATAATATTGTTGGTGGTAATCTTCAGCAGGCCAAAAGCGAGTTGCTTTTTTAAGTTGCGTAGCTACTTTATAGCCTTTTAAAGTCAATACATTAATAAGCTTTTCAGAGGTTTTAAGCTGTTCGTCATCTAAATAAAAAATAACCGATAAGTACTGCTCTCCAATATCAGGTCCTTGGCCATTAGTTTGGGTTGGGTCATGAATTTCAAAAAATAGTTTAGCTAGTTCTTCAAAATTAGTTTCATCAGGATTAAAAACTACTTCCATGGCTTCAATATGTCCTGTCGTGTGGTTACATACTTCTTTATAAGTTGGGTTGTCTTTATGTCCGCCAATATAACCAACTGTTGTAGCAGTTACACCTTTTGCATGTTGAAAATAATATTCAACACCCCAAAAACAACCACCAGCAAAAATGGCTCTATTCGTTTTTGTAGCTGGTTTAGCTTCAGCTTTTGATTCTTCTATAAATATCATTGAGGTTGAATTTACACAATGTCTAGTGTTTTTATCAGTAAATCCTTCTCCTGTAAATACATGACCTAAATGTCCGTTACATGTAGCACAAACAATTTCCACTCTTCTTCCATCAATATCCGGAATACGTTTTACAGCTCCTTTTATTTCATCATCAAAACTTGGCCATCCACAACTTGAGTGGAATTTAGAATCAGATGTATATAATGGCGAATTACATTGGCGACAAATATAAGTTCCTTTGCGCTCTTCATCAGTGTATTTACCAGTAAAAGGAGCATCAGTTCCTTTGTGGATAATAACATATTCTTCTTCTTTTGTAAGTTTATTAAGCTGCATAGTATTTGGTTTAACTGTGTTAGACGTTGTGTTTTCTTTTTTAGTAGTTGTATTATTTTGACATTGTAAATTTATAAAACTAAAAATGCAAATTAGCACATAGTTTAAGGTATAAAATCTTTTTTTCATGTCTGTTAAATATTAAAGTAATATAAATATAATTCATTGTTTATTGTCTTAACGCTAATTCATTTCATTTATTTCTAATTTTATGATTATTTAAGATATATATAATTAACACGTATCTTTGCTAATAGTTTAATTTACTTTTATGAATTCAAATAAAATTCTTTGTATTGATTCAAATCATTCGGTTTTACACGAAACATTGGAGCAGGCTGGTTATACATGTGATTTATTTTGGGATAAATCTAAAGAGGAATTAATTAGTATACTGCCAAATTATATAGCATGTGTTATTAGAAGTAAATTTAAAATTACAAAAGAAATTATAGATGCTTGCCCTCAATTAAAATGCATTGGTAGAGTAGGTGCAGGCATGGAAAATATTGATATTGAGTATGCAAATTCTAAAGGAATAATTTGTGTTCATGCTCCAGAAGGCAACAGAGATGCGGTTGGAGAACATGCTCTTGGAATGTTACTAATGTTATTAAATAGGTTAAAAATAGCAGATTTAGAAGTAAGACAAGGCATTTGGAAAAGGGCTGAAAACAGAGGTTTCGAAATAAAAGACAAAACGGTTGGAATAATTGGTTACGGTAATATGGGATCAGAATTTGCTAAACGATTGCAAGGCTTTGGTTGTAAAATTTTAGTGTACGACAAATACAAAACAGGATTTGGTAACGATTATGTAACTGAAACTAATCTTCCAACAATTTTTAAAGAGGCTGATATTGTTAGTTTTCACACACCATTAATACCTGAAACCGAATTTTTCATAAATGATAGTTTTATAAATTCTTTTGAAAAAGATATTTATATAATTAATACTTCGCGCGGAAAATGCCTAAAAACAGCTGATTTAGTAAAACACTTAAAAAGTGGCAAAGTAAAAGGGGCTTGTTTGGATGTATTGGAATTTGAAAGTACCTCTTTCGAAAATGTAGATGTAAATTCGCTTCCAGAGGACATGCAATATTTGATTCAAAGTAATAATGTTATTTTAACACCACATATAGCTGGTTGGACTCATGAATCTAATTATAAAATGAGCAAAATAATTGCTGAGAAAATTATAAAGACTCTTAATGATTTGCCATAAAATAAAGCTGTAAAAAATCATTTATATTCTTGATTTAATTGCCATAAAATGCCTATCTTTAAAGGTTAAAATTCACCTATGAAGAATTCATTTTTATTACTTTTTATTGCTATTATTTCGGTAACTGAAATTGTAGCCCAAACTGAATATATCGATTATCGTTCTCAAACTAACCAATTATATTGGAAAAACAGAAAGCCTTTTGCTGATTATTGGCAACAAGATGTGCATTATAACATTATAGCAAGCTTAAACGACAGTGCAGACATTATCACTGGTCATGAAGAATTGACTTATTTTAATAATTCTCCAAAAGACATGAATTTTGTATATTTTCATTTATACAATAATGCCCAATGTAAAACTTCATATTTAGCAGATTTATACAAAAACAATAATTACCATTTAAAATTTAATAAATACAGAAATAACGATAAAGGAACTAATATCGAAAAAATAACCATTTCGGGTAAAGAACTTAGAGTAGAATTAGATAATACTGTAATGAAAGTTTACCTTGAAAAACCTTTAAAATCGGGCGAATCTGTAACTTTTGATATTGATTTTAAAACCTATTATGATAAGGAAGTAATTAGAAATAGAATGAAAATGTTTAATTCCTTTGGGAATAAGCATTATGATGTAACTCACTGGTATCCGCGAATTTCTGTATACGATAGAAAATTTGGTTGGGATACAGACCAACACATGGATCATGAATTTTATGGCGATTTTGGATCTTTTCATGTTGAATTTACCTTACCAAACAATTACGTGTTAGATGCTACAGGGGTTTTACAAAATGAAAAAGAAGTATTACCTGATACCTTAAGAAAGCAATTGGATTTATCAAACTTTGCTAAAAAGCCTTGGAACTCCAAACCTAGCGAAATCATTAAAAGAGATGGAACAACTAAAACTTGGAAATTCTCTGCTTTAAATGTTCATGATTTTGCCTTAACTGCCGATCCAACATACCGTATTGGTGAGTACATGTGGAATAGTACGAAATGTGTAGCATTAGTACAAGAACCTCATGCAGCAGGTTGGCAAACAGCACCCCAATTTATTGCTAAAGTTTTAGAGGTTAATAGTTATAATATTGGTTTATATCAATATCCAAAAATGATTTGTGCAGATGCTCAAGATGGAGTTGAATATCCAATGCTAACTCTTGATGGAGGTTATGATCCTGAATACAGAGATTTACTAATTCATGAAATGACGCATAATTGGTTTTTTGGAATGGTAGGAAGTAATGAAACCTATAGGGCTTTTTTAGATGAAGGTTTTACGCAGTTTTATACTGCTGATACTTACCAATTTATTGATGGGCCAAACAAAGTAAATATGCCTTCTACCAGCAAATATGTAAGACGATACACTGAACAAAATCGCATTTTAGATGATCAGGTTTATAATGGATACATGAATTCTGTGGCTAGGGGAGAAGAACCAACTTTAAATACTCATAGTGATGATTTTAATGGAGCAATTAGGCATGGTGGTGGTTACTCATCTGTTTATACAAAAACAGCAACTATGTTAAAGAATTTAGAATACGTTTTAGGTCGCTATTTATTTGATAAATGCATGCAAAACTATTTCGAGCAATGGAAATTTTGCCATCCGTATCCAGAAGATTTTAGAAATTCAGTA
>CALMMX010000161.1 GCA_937868545.1 uncultured Bacteroidota bacterium | reverse complement strand
GGAACTGTCCAGCCATAACTACCGCTGTTAGATGTTGAAGCAATAATAGTAGTCCAACTTGTACCATTATTTAAAGAATACTCTAAACGAACATTGCTAAAAAATGTACTTGTATTCCAAGTAATGTAATGAGTACACTGCTGGCTAAGAGCCTCCCCACCATTAGGTGAAATTAAAATAGGAGTAGCAGGAGTAATAGTAAAATTGGCATTGCTTACATCAAATTTACAAGGAGTAACATAATCAATAACTTTAATTAAACAGGCTGTGCTAGGAATGTTAGGCACACTCCAAACGTAAGAGTTTCCGGTAATGTTATTAATAATAGTAGCCCAAGAAGTACCGCCGTTAGTAGAATATTGTAAGTTGTATTGCCCAGACGCACCCGCTAAGTTAGTCCAGTTAATAGTGTAAGTAGAAAGTCCCACAATACTTTCCCCACCATTAGGATTAACAACCGTAATATCATTACTAGGATTAATTGTAAATGTTGCATTACTAACATCAGCAGAAGCAGGCATTCCATATTCTTGAATTTTTATTAATGCTTGAGTTGTAGTAATTCCATTAGGAACTAACCATCCGTATGTTTCAGTAAGCCCCGAACCAACATATAAATAAGACACTATGGTATTCCAAGTAGTTCCGTTATCGGTTGAATAAAATAGATCATAGTAATTAACGCAATTAGATTTGTTCCAAGTAATATTATAAGTATTACAGCCATAAAATGTTTCACCACCATTAGGACTAGTAACCACCACAGCAGGGTTTATAGTAAATGTAGCATTACTCACATCATTTACACTTAAGCTAGATGTATTACTTGCTCTAACTAAACATAAAGTACTTGGCGTTGTAGGAACTGTCCAGCCATAACTACCGCTGTTAGATGTTGAAGCAATAATAGTAGTCCAACTTGTACCATTATTTAAAGAATACTCTAAACGAACATTGCTAAAAAATGTACTTGTATTCCAAGTAATGTAATGAGTACACTGCTGGCTAAGAGCCTCCCCACCATTAGGTGAAATTAAAATAGGAGTAGCAGGAGTAATAGTAAATACGGTTGCACTAATGTCTTGCATGCAATTCTGAACATAATCTTGTACTCGTACTAAACAGTTTGTAGAAGGAATATTTGGAACAGTCCAAGAATAAACACCTGTAACATTATAATAATTTGTAACAATGTTTGTCCAAGAGGTTCCACCATTGGTTGAATAAGCAATGTTGTAATAATTAGATGTTCCTAATGGAGTCCATGTAATATTATGAACTGTTGCACCTTGCCAAACTTCACCACCATTTGGCGACGAAAGAATAATTGGCAAATTAATTGTGAAAACTGCATTGCTAATATCTGTAGTACTTGTATTTAAAGCATCAGACACTCGCATTAATACAGTTGTTGATTGAACATTTGGAACTGTCCAAACAAATTGCCCAGTAGTAGATAAAAAATTACTCGCAACAGAAGTCCAAATAATACCACCATCTAATGAATAATCAATATTCCAATAATTAGATGGTGAACCTGTTTGTGTCCATTTAACTGTATAACTTTGACAAGCATATAAAGTTTCTCCACCATTTGGTTGAGTAATTGTAATACTTTGAGCATTAGTTAAAAATGTAGAAAGTGCAAAAAATAGAAATAATAGAATTTTTTTCATGATTTGTTTATTATAGCATTAAAAATACAAATATTGTATTAAATATTTGCGGAAAATGATTAAAGTCTCTTTCTCAATGAAAATTCGCAGTATTCCATCGAAAATATGGGTATTATTTGAAAATTTCGGGAATGTAGGTTACCCTAGCAAAATTTTTAGTAATTAATTCTGTTTCTATAACTTTTCCCCCTTCAAATTTCAGTAGTTTATTTCTCCAAATTTCATTTTTTCTATAATAGTTGTTTTCTATTTTAACAAATTGATGATCTTTTTCAAAAACATGATATGAAAAATTTAGCTCTTCATTAATTCGTAATTCTCCCTCCAAACATTTTTCCGTTAACCATAAGTTAATTTGGAATATATGTTTTGTATTATTTGTAAATTGATAATCTCGATAATTATAAAACACAGTTGCTCCACTACCAAATGGCAACACCCTTCCGTCATCTGGGAAAGGATCAAATGAATGATGATACCTTTCAGTAACTGTTAAAGGACTATGAAGAACCAGCCAATGAATTAAGTTTGAAATTTGGCAAATTCCTCCACCAATTCCAGGTTTGGCTTCACCAAATGAAAGTTCCATGCCATGTAAATAGCCTTTTTGTGCAGTGGGTAAGCCAACTAATTTACAAAAGGAAAATGTTTCGCCAGGTTTAATTATTATACCATCAATATGACTAATTGCTATTTTAATATTTGCAATTTTATTTAATTGAAGTTGAGCATTGTTTTCGCCTAATTTTTTGAGTAATACAGATTGATGTTTTTTTATTCTATGGTCTAAATTTGTTTTTAGTATTTCTTTAGAGTAGGTTTTATTATCAAATATCCAAATAAGTTTTCGTTGAAGTCTTCTTAAGCCAACAGCAATGTTATATAAGATAGGGTGGTATTGGCTTATTAATTTCCTATGTTTCATTTTAAGACTTTTTGAAATAAAAAAAGGCTCAATATATATTGAGCCTTTTGAAATAAGTAATAATAAATTATTGTTTCAACAATTTATAAGTTCTTGTAGTGTTAGTAGTTTTTACGTTTAAGTAATAAATTCCATTAGACAGGTTAGAAATATTAATTCCTTTTGAAATTTGCAAATCACCACTTATCGATTCATTGTAAACTAATTTGCCGTCAATAGAAGTTATTGATATAATTCCATCAATATTTGAGTTAGAATTAATTTCTAATGTAAATTCCCCTGAGTTAGGATTTGGATAAACATTTAATCCAAAATTATCTACTAGTTCTTCTACACCAACACATGCATTTACAATTAATGTATCTTTTGCTTGATTACTGCATCCATTTGGTGCAGTGTAGCTATAATAAATAATATAAGTTCCTTGGCCTGCTAAATTAGCATTGAAATTACTTCCAACTACGCCAGAACCGATGTACGTTCCACCACTAGGAGAACCTTCAGTTAAAGGGCGAATAGTTTCAGTTGGGCAAAAACGTGTTTGACCAGTAAATACTAAAGAAACTGAAGGATTAGGTTTTGAAGTTACACCAATAATATCAGAAGAATGACAAGATGAAGTGTTAGTTACAACAACAGAATAGGTGCCGGCCGTTCCTACTGCAATAGTTGGAGTTGTAGCTCCAGTATTCCATAAATAAGTACTTCCAGGATTACCAGCATATAATGTAATAGTTTTTCCTACACAAAATGCAGTATCACTTCCTAAAGTAACAATTGGGTATGTGCCTAAGGTAATTTTAACTGTATCAGTGTTTGTACAGCCATTGCTATTTGTAGCTTTTACCCAGTAAGTACCTGTGCTTGTAATATTTAAAACTGAACTTGTAGAACCAGTATTCCATAAAAAGTTATCGGCAGTAGTACTAGCATTTAAAATTAAAGGTAAAGTACAAACTGCTGAATCATTTCCTAAATGCGGAGTTGGAGTTGGTTTAATAACCACTCTAATTGTGTCATAACTCAAGCAACCAGACATATTTGCAGCAACTGTATAAGTTTGAGATGCACTCAAATTTGCAGTTGGACTTGAAATACTAGTAGAGCTTAAACCAATTGAAGGTGTCCAAGAATAACTTACGACTGCAGGTTGTCCGAATGAAATATTAGGACGTTGCATTGCACTAGTTGCTCCACTTGTTGTTGCACAAACTCCAGATGCGTCAGCTCTGTAGTAAACTGATGAACTAAACGGTGTAGTTGATTGTTTTACTGATACGTTACTTGTATAAGATGAGTTATTAAAACATGTTTCAATAATTATGTTAGAAATTCCATCCCAAATAAATGGGGTAGAAAGTACGTGAGTATTTATTCCTAAATTTGGCGAATAGGTAGTAGCTGTAAAAACGGTTGTTAAACCACTTGTAGTAAAAGTTGTTATTGCAGTTAATGGACTTGCTGCCATTGCAATATTAAAATTAGTTAAAGAAGCACTAGAATTTAAATTAGTAGCATCAAAACTTAATGAAGTAATATTTCCAGCAGAAAGTCCTGCTGCCGTTAATTCAGAAGCTAAGAATAAAAATTGATTTTTTGCCCCCCAATAAAAATTACCATAAGGTGCAGGGTAGGATGTTGATGAATTGGTTAATAATCCAGTACCTACTGTTTTTAAAGGACTGTAATTTGCGTTTAAATTAACAGGAATCCCTAAACATACACTATCGTTTGGCAAAGCTGTAGTAGTAAAATACGGAGCTTTTGTAACAGAGTAGTTTATTGTATCATTTAATGCCGAACCGTCACCAGTTACAGTTGTATATGCTTTAAAAATATAGGTTCCTAAAGTTGACATATTGAAACTAGTTGTAATTGTATAGTTTTCTGATGAAGTAGATGCAATTGTACCACTAGTTATTGGTAAAGTATATGTGTTTACAATTGGTCCTGTTGTTCTTACAGTAACAGTTGTTGGGTTCGTTGCAAAATCTACAGTTGCTGAACCATAATTTTTTACAGTTGCAACAATTGTATCGTTACCAAAACATTTTTTAGTTGAAACTGGTTTAAGTAAAGCACTAACTCCTAAATCTAAAGGAAATGGAGATAAAATAGTAATATTATAATCTTCTACTTCGCCATATGAAAAGGTACCACAAGGTGCAGGTATCCCTGATTCTTGAGCAATAATTCTCATTCTTGTTGTGCCTGGTATTGCACTAAAAGGGATAGTTACACCGCCAGGTGCAGTAATTAATGTTCCGGCAACAACAAATGTAGTGGATGATGACATGAAAACATTTTCACCTGCATCAGTAAAATCACCATTTCCATTATAATCAATCCAAACACCAACGTATCCACTATAAGTTGAACCATCACATTGTCCTACCGTTACAGAAAGTGGGTATGTCCCACCTAATGAAACAACAGGTGCTGCAATTACAGACGTGTAATCGTTGTATTGAGATGCTATTGAAGCCCCACCTCCTACATCTCCACATGCAGTTGTGTTATTTAAAGTTCCAAATGTTACATTAAAAATTTCGTCATCAAATACTGATGTTGCACTAGCAGAACAATAAGTTTGGGATTTAGAAATTTGAGTAAAAAGTAATCCTATAAGCACCAAAAAAAAGTGACTTGTTTTTTTAATGTTAAGAAAAGTAATTAAATTGTAAATTTTATTCATGTTTTTTGTTTTGAATGATTCCTTGCAAAAATATCGCAAATAAATGTTAAATCCAATACTTAATTTTAATAAAAATCGTTCATTATTTTAATCTTAGCCTTTCGAATTTTATTAGTAAATTTGCTCTATGAATTCTGTATTTATTTTGTTTCTTAATCTTGGAGGTGGCGAAGTTGTTATGATTTTGCTTGTGGTTCTACTTTTATTTGGCGGTAAAGGTGTTCCAAATCTTGCAAAAGCATTAGGAAAAGGTATTAGAGAGTTTAAGGATGCAGCTAACGGCATTCAAAAAGACTTACACCAAAATACAGGAAATATAACTTCCACAATTCAAGAACATATACAAGAAGTTAAAAAAGAGGTGGATAAGTTATCTGATCCAAACGTTTAATTTTTTTCTGAAATTTAATGTTAAAAAGCATCTATATAGTTCTATTATTTGTTTTAATAAGCTTAATCTCTTGTAAAAATACAATTGAAAAGCCAAAAACTAATCCTAATTATGATAAGGTAAAAATTAATAATCAGTTCATTAAAGTAAACCAGCAATTGGTTAAAAAGGAAAATGATGAAATGGACTATTATCAGAAAGCACATCAACTTAACTTTGTTAAAACAAAATCGGGAGTTCGTTATTTGGTTTATAAGCCTTCATTAAAAGGAGATTCAATACAAAATGGCGATGTTTTGCAATTAAATTACACCTTGTCGTTGCTAGATGGGACTCTTTGTTATTCATCTGAAAAAGATGGAGTGAAGCAATTTAAAGTTGGAATGCAAGATGTTGAAGATGGTTTGCATAAAGCAGTTTTATATCTAAAATCAGGGGATAGAGCGCTTATATTAATTCCATCACATTTAGCACATGGTTTATTAGGTGATAGTAAACGAATTCCTCCACAAATGCCAATTATTTATGATTTGGAGATTATTTCTGTTGTTAAAGAGGAGGGAAGTAATGAGGATAAATAGGAATTTAATTAATTACAGTTGGTGTAATTTTTTATTTGTTGCTTTGTTTTTTTCTTTACTTATAAGTTGTAAAAAAAGCATTAATCAAAATTATAGCAAGGATGAAAATAATATTTATTTTAAACTTATATCTTTTGGCGATAGCATTAAAAGCCCCACGCTAGAAAAGTATTTATTACTTGATTCTGAGATAAAAACACAGGCAGATTCTCTTATTTATAATTCTAGGCATATCACTAAAAACGGTCAAATCTTGGCCCTTAATTCAAATTTAATTAATCAATATTTTAAAGACTATTTTTTGAAAGCTAACATTGAAGATAGTATGTCATTTTATATTCCTCCAAAAATATTTTTTAGAACCTTTTTCGACACAATTCCACCAAAATTTTGTAAAAATGATAGTATAATTAAATATAATTTTAAAATTAAGGCTATTTTAAGTGTTTCTGATTATGAAAAGCTTCAAAGAGCAGAAGCAGAAGATAAAGAGTTATTCGAATTAAAGAGTATTGATGATTACTTAAAAAATAAGTATCCGAACGTTAATCCTGACCCAAATGGAATATATGTTTTGGAGCATACTGTAACTAATGGCGAAAAACCAGTTTTTGGAAGTAGGACAATTATTAAATTTCAGGGCTTTTTTTTAGACGGGCAAACTGTTGATGCAGCGCCACAAACTATGGAGTATGTTTTGGGAACCCCGGACCAAATAATAAAAGGGTTAAATATTGTTATTAGTAACCTAAAAAAAGGTGAATTTTCAAAAATAATTGTACCTTCACGCCTCGCTTTTGGAGAATTAGGAAGTTCTAATCAAATAGTTCAAGCTTATACCCCTTTAGTTTACGAAATAACATTAATAGATATAAAATAAAAAAACATGAACAAAATCTCAATTCTTTTATGTTCTGCATTAATAGTAGGACTAGCATCGTGTAATAAATCAAAATACGATGGTTATGAAACAGCTGAAAATGGCTTAAACTATCAATTTTTTACTAAAGACGATAAAGGTACTAAAGTAATGGAAGGTGATGGCGTTGCATTTAGATACATTTTTAAATTAATGGGTAAAGATTCTGTTATTATTAATTCGGCAAACGTTAGTCAGGATGGATCAGGTATAACTAAATTTATTATGCCAAAATCATCTTTTAAAGGAAGTTTAGAAGATGCAATGATGATGATGTCTAAAGGAGATAGCGCTTCTTTTGTTGTAAGTGCAGATTCTTTTTTCTTAAAAACACAAAGAATGCCTCAATTACCTCCGTATTTAAAACCAGGCGATATGTTAAAAGTTGACATTAAAATGGTTGACATAAAAACTAAAAAAGAGTTAGAGGAAAATCAAAAACAACAAGAAGCTGAAATGGCTAAAATGTCAGAGCAAGAAAAACCTCAAATAGCTCAATACGTTGCTGATAATAAAATTACTGTGGCTCCAACAGCTAGTGGTGTATATTATGTTGAATCACTTAAAGGTAAAGGTGCTCTTGTTAAACCAGGAAATGAAGTAACTGTAAATTATACTGGTAAATTATTAAACGGGCAGGTGTTTGATTCATCTGTTGGTAAACCTGAGCCATTAAAGTTTATTGTAGGTCAAGGTATGGTTATTCCAGGATGGGATGAAGCATTTCAATTAATGGCTAAAGGTGGAAAAGCTACATTGTTAATTCCTTCAAATTTAGCATATGGTGCACGTGGTGCAGGTGGTGTAATTCCTCCATTTGCTCCTTTAGTATTTGAAGTTGAATTATTGGATGTTAATACAAATCCAGCTCCTCAACCTCAACAACAAATGCCAGGTCAATAATTACAAAACAATTATAAATTAGCATAACATGAAAAAAATAATTTTAGCATTATCTCTGTTAACCTTCATTGGAAATGCAATGTTTGCAGGGCACGATAAAGGTAAAAAACCAAAAAAAGTAAAATTAAGTAAAATGGATAAAGAATTTTTAAATAAACAAGCTGATGGCATGTATGCCAAATTTGAAACTAGTAAAGGAAATATTTACTGTGCATTAGAATTTAAAAAAACGCCTATGACAGTTGCTAACTTCGTTGGCCTAGCAGAAGGTGTTATTAAAAATACAGCAAAGGCAGAAGGTGTGCCTTATTATGATGGGTTAAAATTTCATAGAGTTATCCCAAATTTCATGATTCAAGGTGGTTGCCCATTAGGAACTGGAACTGGTGATCCAGGCTATAAATTTCCTGATGAATTTGATGCATCATTAAAACATGTTGGACCTGGAATTTTATCAATGGCAAATGCTGGACCAGGTACAAACGGTAGCCAGTTTTTTATTACCCACGTTAAAACAGATTGGTTAGATGGCAAGCATACTGTGTTTGGAAATGTAGTGGAAGGTATGGATGTGGTAAACAAAATTGTTGGTAATGATTCTATTATTCACTTAACTATTCTTAGAAAAGGAAAAGAAGCATTGGCATTTGATGCACCAGTTGCTTTTGAAAAAGAAAAAGGTGGTTTAGGTGAAAAAATTAAAGCTAAAGAAGCTGCAGAAAAAGCGGCAATGGACAAAACCTTAAATGATACGTATGGTTCTGCTAAAACTACAGCTAGTGGTTTACGCTATATTACTGAAGTGGAAGGTACTGGTCCATCTCCATTAGCTACTGATCAAGTTACAGTTCATTACAGTGGTTATTTATTAAATGGTACTAAGTTCGATAGTTCTGTAGATAGAGGTCAACCAGCTACATTTGGTTTAAATCAAGTAATTCGTGGTTGGACAGAAGGTTTACAATTAATGAAACAAGGTGGTAAAACTAAATTTATTATACCTCCTGATTTAGGATATGGTGCACAAGGTGCTGGTGGTGTAATTCCTCCAAATGCTTGGTTAATATTTGATGTAGAATTAATTAAAGTTAATTAGGATTAAATTATTTTTTAAAAAAAAGCTCCTCATGTTTAGATATGAGGAGCTTTTTTATTAATGTATAGTTTGTTTAACTTGTAACATCAGTTCATTATAAAAATTCAAGCTGATGTTTCTACATTATTTGTATCTTCACAACTTATATTTTATCAATTATGGCTAAACAATTTGCAAAGTTTATATTAAAGTACCGTTTACCAATTTTAATTGTAATTACTGGCTTAACCTTGTTTATGGGTTTTTTTGCAAGTAAGGTTGAAATCACTTATAATTTTGCACGATTATTACCTGATAGTGATTCTGCAAGTATAGATTATGATTATTTTAAATCAAAATTTGGTCAAGATGGCAATGTGTTGGTTATTGGGATTGATAAAGACAAAATAAATAATCTTAAAAATTATCAAGAGTGGGCAAGGTTAGGTAATAGAATAAAAAATATTGAAGGTATAAAAGCGGTTGTCTCTATTGCAAGATTAAATGATTTAAGATTAAATGATTCACTTGGCAAATTTGAGTTTAAACCTTTACAAAAATCTATTCCACAAACGCAACATGATTTAGATACATTATTAGAAAAAGTATCATCATTAAAGTTTTATGAGGGAATTGTTTTTAATGAAAAAAACAATTGTACTTTGATGGCTGTTACTTTTAATGACAAAGCACTTAACACTAAAAGTAGATTGAGTATTACAGATTCTATTCGTAATAAAGCAGAAGATTTTGTAAAAGTAACTGGTGTTGAGGCTCATTATTCTGGTCTTCCATTTATTAGAACTACGGTAGCGCGAAAAATTTCTAAAGAGATGAGTTTCTTTTTAGGCGTAGCATTTTTAGTTACGGCATTGTTGCTTTTTATATTTTTTAAATCAATACAACCAGTAATTTTTTCATTATTGGTAATTGTTTGTGGGGTAACTTTTTCTTTAGGAAGTATAGTCTTATTGGGTTACAAACTCACAATACTTTCAGGATTAATACCGCCTTTAATTATAGTTATTGGCGTGCCAAATTGTATTTTAATTCTTAATAAATACCATGGCGAATTAGCAAATGGTATTTCAAAAATCAGAGCATTGCATACTGCCATTACAAGAAGTAGCGTTTCTTTGTTTTTTGCAAACATTACAACTTCTATTGGTTTTGCGGTATTCTGTGCAATTAAAAATCAAATTTTATTTGAATTTGGATTAATTGCTTCTATTAATGTAATGGCAACGTATTTAATTTCATTATTATTAATCCCAATAATATTTAGTTATTTGCCTGAGCCAAAACCAAATCATTTAAAACATTTAGATAATAAACGTTTAAGGTCTGTTTTAAGTAAAGTAGCATTAATTACAACTAATAATAGAAAAGCTATTTACATTACTGTAGTTGTAGTTACTGTTTTATCTGGCATAGGGTTATTTCAAATTAAAGCAAATGGATATGTGGTAGATGATTTACCTTCAAAAGATCCATTGTTAGTTGATTT
>CALMMX010000160.1 GCA_937868545.1 uncultured Bacteroidota bacterium | reverse complement strand
AAGTAAAGTGCGAATGTTGTGGAAATGAAGATAAATCTAAATTTTCAGAAAAGTTTCATAAAAATAATTTAATTGTGCTTGAGTGTCAAAATTGCACATTTAATTTTTTGCCTTGGTATTACCGTAAAGATATTTCTTACGAAGGATATAAAAACGATGCTGTGCTTGAACAAATTAGAAAAGGAAATGACTGGCTTAAAGTTCAAAGGCATTTATTACGTTTTGATTTTATTAAAAAATACCAACCATCTGGAAAATTATTTGATTTAGGAGTAGGTTGGGGCCATTTTTTATTGGCGGGAAAACAGCTTGGTTATGATATTTATGGTATAGAAATTTCTAAGAATCCATACATTTATGCACATGATGATTTAGGATTGCCTGTTGATCATATCGATTTTTTTGCAATGGATAAACCCAAAGAATCATTTGATTTAATAACAATGTGGGATGTTTTAGAGCATATTGACGCGGCAGATTCTTTTGTGGAAAAGTGTTCTTATTTAACAAAGAAAGGTGGTTATATTGTAATTCAAGTACCTCAAATAGATAGTTTTTTTGCTAAGCGTCAAAAAGAAAAATGGAATATGATGGGACTTGACCATGTAAATTATTTTTCAAAGAAAACAATTACACAAATTTTAGCCAAACATAATTACGAAGTAGTAAAGATAAAATCTTCTATTGAGCTTAAATTATTATTAATGTATACCATTTTGCCTTGGATTAAAAAACTAAAAAAGCAAAAAGAAACGATTACTTCTGAAGAAAGACAAGAATATTACAATAAAGCAACGAAAAGACCAAAATGGGTTTTGCAGTTGGCCGTATTTATTCATAATAGAATATATAACTTTTTGTCTTTCTTAAATATTGGAGAAGAAATGATGGTAATAGCACGAAAAAAGTAAAATTATTTTACTGTTATTTCGTTTAATAAATTGGCAAATGCCTCTGCACATGATTTTCTAGAAAATTTATCTATTGCTGCAGAAGTTACTACGAGCGTATTGTTTTTGTATTTATTATATAAATTCAAAACTTGGGTTTTCATTCCTTCGAAATCATCAAAATGAATCATGCTACCCGCTTTTGTTTCATTTAATATAGCTGCAGCATCTGCATTTGGTGGACCAATACCAAATATAGGGCGTTTTGCGGCAAGGTATTCAAACAATTTACCAGATAATACTCCGGCATTATTTGGTGTGTTATTGAGAGCTAATAATAGGATAGGGGACTGAGTCATTAGTTTCACAACTTCGCTATGTGGCAGGTAATCAGTTTTTTGAACATTGTCTAATATGCCATTTTTCTTTAAATCGTCAAATGCTATTGCATCTGTTTTTCCTGTAAACTTAATGATTAGGTCTTTTTTAAATTCAGGATTTTCTTTGCAGAGTTCTCCTAATACTTTCCATAAGGTGTAAGGATTTCTATCTTTATTTAATGCTCCAATATGATGAAACATAAAGCCTTCTAGAGGTTTTAAATTAGAATCAAATAAAAAATCATCCACATCAAAACCATTTGTAATTACATCAACTTTTCTATTTCCAAGTTTTTCTAAATCAGTACCACAACTTGGGCTAATTGTAACAACTTTGCTAGCTTTAGTAAGAACACTATTTTCTAATTTTTTATGTTTGTTATCAGCGTAAGATGATAATTTTAATTGACTATAAAAATCTATTTGAGTCCAAGGATCTCTAAAATCGGCTATCCAGGGTATATTAAAAGATGAATGCAAACCTAAAGCTATTAAATGCATACTGTGTGGAGGACCAGTGCTAATTATGGCATCAATTTTATTTTTTTTAATATAATCAGATAAATAAGTAATAGAAGGCTTTATCCAAAATTTACGAGCATCAGGAATAAAGAAGTTACCACGTACCCAAATCATTGCAGATTGTAACATACTATTTTCTTTTCCTTCAGACAAAAAACCTTGATTTACAGTTTCGGTTTTTTTCTTTCGCATTATTTTTCGATAAATATCGTAGGGTTCTGTAATTTGAGTTTTAAGAACTGTTAAATTTTTAGGAATATCTTTAAGTAATGTATCGTCATTAATGGGAAAATCGGGGTTTGATGGAGTATAAATTATAGGTTCCCAATTAAATTCACGAAAATACTTGCTAAATTTCAACCATCGTTGTACACCAGCTCCACCTGTTGGCGGCCAATAGTAAGTTATAATGAGAACTTTTTTCACGATTTTAATTTTTACTTAGTTTTAATTTGGTTTTAATAATATCAAATAACTCAGGAGATAGTTTTAAATAGTATATTAAAGTAATGTATGAAATTGTAACTATTCCACCTTTTAAAATTAAATTTAAATATGGATTTGAATTGATATTTGGAATAAAATATCCTAACAACGTACATAGTAAAATGACTACAGTTATTAGCAATGATTTATAGGTATACGGTTGAAATTTAAACTTGTAATAAATAAAACTAAATTTAGAAAAGTTATAAATTAATGAGCCAGATGCTGATGCAATTGCGGCTCCATAAATGCCATATTTAGGAATTAGTATTACATTTAATGCAATAGTAATTAATAGTGTGACAACTAAAATTATTGTACCTAAAACATAATATTTTGAATAAAATATAATAGCAGAATTTATACCTGTAGATATATTAATTAGTGCTGCTATACTAACAATGTAAACTATATTTATACATTGCAAATATATAGCAGGTAATTTCCCAATTTCATATATATATTGTGTGCAAGTATTTATTCCTATAAATAGTAATCCACCTATTAATAATAAATATTTTATAGAGTCACTATAAATTTTTTCAATTTCATTGTAATTGTCTTTAGCAAAATTATCAGCAATTTTTGTATGGCTTATTCGCTCTAATGCACCTAATGGAACTTCAATAAAAGATGCAATAAAAATTGCCGTTGTATAAACTGCCACAAGTTCTAAAGAATTTGTTCCTAAAAATAATACATCAATTTTTCTAAGAGCAATAGAAGCAAAGGAAGCCAGACATAACAACAAGCCAAACTTTAGCATTTTTTTTATTGAATGTTCTTTTAGTATTGTTTTGTTTGGCCAAATAGATATAGTATCAACAAAAAGTATATAAACTATTATTACTAATAGTTCAATTAAATACAGTCCAATAAACATGTATACGTAATAATCTAATGTAATAATTTTATTAAAGTATAAAATTGTGATAACAATAGTTCCAAGACGTAAACAAATATCATTTAGAAATGATGGTATAGTAGATTTAAATAAAGCTTGGCAATAGGCTGTGGTTATTGTAATTGCCGAAACTATAAATGTAAATGGTATTATAAATTCAAAATAGTGAACAAATAAATTCGCCTTATCTTTATAGTGCGCCGTTATATCTGGCTTAAAAATTAATAGTCCTAATGCTGAAATAATAAACCCTATAAAAAATATTAGTATAATAAAACCTGCAAATCCATTATGCTTAGCTTCTTTGTTTTTAAAAAACGGAAAAAATTTAACTATAATATTTGGTAAACCTAGCGGAACTGCTAATCCAATTATGTAAGCAAAATCGTAAAGTAACCTTGTTAATCCAAGTTCTTCTGGGCTTAGTAATTTTGGTTGAATAAAAATTATATTTATAGCGCCAATTAAAATACCAATATAGGTAATGATAGTATTTTTTATGCCTTGTCTTTTAATTACTCCCACTATCTAATTAGACTATTTATTGCATTTAATAATTTTTCTTTTCTGTTTTCAAATGTGTAATTCTTTGAAATTTTATGTCTGGCTTTTTTACCTAAATTATCTAAATCAAAATTATTTAAAGCATAATTAAAAACGTCATAAAGTTCGTTAATATTTTTATGTTTTAAAATATAACCACAATCGCCAACAATATCAGGCATGCCACCTACAGCTGAAACAATTGGAACACATTCACATAGCATAGCTTCAGAAAGTGCATTAGGAAATCCTTCTGACATTGAAAGTTGTAAATAAAACTGTATTGAACTCAAAAACTCTGGTAATTGTTCATTTGGGATTTTATCAAGTAAAATAATATTTGTTGGTTTAGGTTTATCTATATCCTTGCCACCAACAATATAAAAAGTACAGTTTGGGAATTTTTCAGCAATTTCAAATATTAAATCAATTCCTTTTAAATTAAATCCAAACCTAGAGTTTAAACCAGCACCAATTGTTGCAAAACTATATTTTTGTTTTAGGGAAGTACAAGACCATTTAATTGAATCATATCCATTGTAAATTATTTGATAGGGAGTTTTAATGTTTTTAATAAAAAAATTATACCCTTGTTTTTTGAAATCATTTGTTTGGTAGGTGTATTCGTATTCAACTAATGTTTTGTGAACTGGTAAAATTAAATCACATCTTTTAAAAGAAAATGAAGTAGTTTTTGAAAGGAATGAGTTGTTAAAGTTACCATAGTTTATTGATGGAAATGATACGCAATCTGTACCTCCAGCAACAATAGCCGATTTTTTGAAAAATAGTTTTGAAAACAAAATTGGTAAAAATGTATGATTACCTGCAAATTGACAGACAATTATTTTACTGTTAAAAATATGAGTAATTATAAATAAGAGTTGATTAAAAAACTGCCTTAAGTATTTTTTTTTATCAGCGGTATCAAAGAAAAAATCAATAACGTAGAAATCTTCCTCTAATATTTCAATATCTTTTAAAACAAAAGATGATTTACCTGCATGAAAATATAAAAGCTTAGTTTTCAATACTATTAAGCTAACTTACTTTTTGTGTTTTCTATTGCTCGAACAAGTTTACCTTTTACATTTACGTTTTTAACAGAAGGATCTTTCTTTAATATGATTGCCAAATAATCATTTACATCAAAGTGCAAAGAATAAGGATTCATGGAATATAATTTAAACCCGTATGGATATGAATTATTAAGTAAATCTTGCATTGATAAAGATTGGTCAATTATTTGAAGTTTACTAGGATCATTTTTTCTAACCCAATCTAAGTAATTTGGTTCAGGTATATTTATTAAAACTGTAGCATTTGGTGTAGTTAATTCAGAAATAGTTTTAAAAATATTGGCATGTTGCTCAACAGGAATATGTTCTAAAACATCAGGGAATACTACAAAATCAAATTTGGTTTTATGAGTAAAGTTACTCATATCGTTAACCATAAATTCTGCTTTTTTATGAAATGCATTAAATTGTTGTGCCAATTTAATACTTTCTGAGCTAATATCTAATCCAACAAAACTTCCTTGAGTAATAACTTTTAAAATTAAGTGACTTACTGTCCCAATGCCACATCCTATTTCTAAAACATTAGAATTTGGTTGTAATCCTAAATTTTTAAGGTTTTTTAAAATAGTACGATGTCTTATATTAATACCTAGTTTTTTTTGATGATTTTTAAATTCATCATAATATTCTTTTACTTCTTCTTTTGATACCATCGTTAATCTTAAACAAGTTTTTATTAAATTATATTACTTTTATATACAATTATTCTGCATTATTAGAGTTTTTATCACCAGCTTTTCTCTCTTCATTTTTTTTAAATGTTTTATTTAAATAAAATAAATTTTTCTCATCGTACCCAACACGTTTAATCATATCAATTAATTCATTTACACCTTTTTCTGATTGCTGTTGCTCCAAAACAAAGGCTTCTAAAAATTTAAATGTAGCAAAATCATTTTCTTCATAAGTTAGTTTTGCTAATTTATTTATTGATATGGTTACATCATGCTCTAATTCAAATACATAATTAAAAACTTCAAGTAAATTCTTTTGTTTTATTACAGTATCTTTTAAAGGCTTAATATGTGCACTACCACCATAAGTATTTAGGTATTTATATATTTCTAACATATGGTTTCTTTCATCAGCACTTGCTGCATAGAAATATTCTGCTATTCCATCTAAATTTTTTTCTTCGCACCATGTAGCTAAACTTAAATATGCATTTGATGCGTAAGCTTCTTTTTGTATTTGCTCATTAAGTGCATTTTTTATTTTATTTGATAACATGTTTTGTTTTTTTTATTTTAGTTTAATATAGAATGTACTATTTTATTTTTATGCAAAAATATTATTTAAACACCATTCTAGCTAATTTATCTTTACTTGATTTATAGGGTGGATATCTTAATGAAGGATCAATAAACGTATAAGTATTTAACATTGATTTTTGATGACTAAATACATCATAACTGTTTTTTCCATGATAATTTCCTATTCCACTGAATCCAACACCTCCAAATGGTAATTCTGGATTTGCTAAATGAGCAAGAGTATTATTTACACAGCCTCCTCCAAATTCAATATTTTGTAAAACAAATTCTTCGCTTTTTTTATTTTTAGTGAAAATATAGCATGCCAAAGGGTATCTGTTTTTCCTTATTATTGGAATAATTTCCTCAATATTTTTAAAAGTAATTATTGGTAAAATGGGGCCAAAAATTTCTTCTTTCATCATGGGATGATCAAATGAAACATTTTCAACGAGTGTTGGCTCAATACATAGGCTTTCAATAGAGTGTTTGCCTCCGTGTATTATTGTTGTATCCTTTAAATAAGATATTAATACATTAAAACGCTTTTCGTTTACAATATGTGTATAGTCATTACTATTTAAAGGGTTATCGCCATAAAATTCTTTAATGTAATGAATCATTTTAGCTACAAATTCATTTTTAACTGATTCATGAATTAATAAATAATCTGGGCAAACGCATGTTTGTCCGGCATTAAAAAATTTGCCCCACACTAATCGTTTTGCGGCAACAGAAATATTAACGTTTTTATCAACTATTGCAGGACTTTTCCCACCAAGTTCTAATGTTACAGGACTTAAATGTTCTGAGGCCATGCGCATTATTTGTTTACCAACACCTGCACTTCCTGTAAAAAAGATATGATCAAATCTATATTTTTCAATTAATAATGGACCAACTAATGAACCGGCACCTTGTATTACAGCTATATAATTTTCCTCAAAAGTTTCTTTAACTATTTTTTCAGTGATTAATGCTGTATGCTTAGTGTTATCTGAAGGTTTTAAAATGCTACAATTACCAGCAGCAATGGCCCCAATAAGTGGTGCAATTAATAATTGAAAAGGATAATTCCATGGACCAATAATTAATACAACTCCTAGTGGTTCTGTATAAATTTTACTTGATGATACTTGTAATGCAATTGGTGTACTTACCGATTTAGGTTGCATCCAATCGTATAAATTGTTTATTACAAATGATATTTCTTCGTATATAATACCTATTTCACTTATAAATGATTCAAATTTTGGCTTATGCATATCTAAATGCAAGGCTTCCAAAATTTCATTTTCATTTTTCTTTATTACAGATTTTAATTTTTTTAATTGCTTTATTCTAAAATCATAGGATTTGGTATTTCCATTATCAAAATAAGTACGTTGCGCATTAAAAATGTTATCTATTTTTTCAATATCCATGTTTTATTTTCTTTCAAACTAAAAATAATGATAAAAAATCAAATTTTATTATAATTTTAGGATTTATTTCAATTTTACTTGATTTTTATGGAAGAATTTTATGTAGATATACATTGCCACCCAACTATGCGTGCTTTTAATACTACGCCTTTAGCAAAAAACAGAAATTTGTGGGACAAAACTCAAACTGATTTTGTGCCTACTAGAGTTGGTAAATGGGCTTGGAAAGCATCTAAAGATGTGTCGAAACATTCTCAATCCAATTTTTATAATTGTGTTGAAGGTAAAACACGTATTGTGTTTGATTCTTTATACCCAATAGAAAAAGGCTTTATCAATTTTAAAAAATCACACGAATTTATTGTTGGTAAAAAAGCGATGGATACTCTTGGAGTTACAGCCTCTGGTATATCGGTTGAAAGATTTAAAGAGTACAAAGCAAGTTCTGATTATTTTTCGGAATTGTTAAGTCAATATAATTTTTTGGTTTCTAATTTAGGCGAATCGCCTTGTGGAAAGTATAAGAGCAGAATTGCTAAAAATTATACAGATTTAATTGAGGCTTTAAATGCAGATAGTAACTCTGTAAATATTGTTTTATCTATTGAAGGTGCTCATGCATTTGGTTGTGGCACTCGAGATACCGAACTACTTTCTGTTGAGGAATTAAAGGCTAAATTAAAAAAGAATATTGAGGCAGTAAAAAAATGGGAATATCCTCCGTTTTTTATAACATTTGCTCATCATTTTTGGAACCAATTATGCGGACATGCAACTACATTAAAAAATGCCGCAAAAATAGCTTGCGACCAAAGTAAAGGTTTAGATTTAGGGTTTACTGAATTAGGAGAATTTGTATTAGAAGAATTGCTATCTACAAAAAACGGAAAACGTATTTTAATAGATACTAGACACATGAGTGTTAATGCAAGAATCCATTATTTTAACTACGTTAAAAAGCATAATCAAAATAATCCTAATGATTTAATCCCTTTAATATCTAGCCATTCTGCAGTTAATGGTTTTAATACATTATCAGAATCGGTAGTTTTAAAAGATAATAGTAAAAAGAAAAAACACACAACCTATTGTGCATGGAGTTTAAATATATCGGCAGAGGAAGTAGTTGCTATTCATGAATCGGGCGGAATTGCTGGTGTTATTTTAGATAAAGGAAGACATTGTGGTATCAATATTTTAAAGAATATAGATAAAATTACTGACCTTGAAACAAAAAAAGAGGCCTTTGTAAAAATGATTTGTGATAATATATTTTTTTATATATCATCTGTAAACAAAAAGACAGCTTGGGATGTTTTAACAATAGGAAGTGATTTTGATGGTGTTATTACTCACTTTGATTGTTACGATGAAATGTCTAAACTCCCAGAATTAAAGAAAGATATCGTTAATTATTTAACAAAAACAAATTATAAAAAAGAGTTGTGGTTTAATTATTCTCCAACAGAGTTAATGGATAAATTATTTACTCAAAATGCAATGGATTTTTTAAAACGAAATTTTAAATAGTAAGAAATGGCAAGACCAAAAATTAAATTCCCAGAAAAAGCTTCTTCTTTGCAAGAAATGAATGAATACATTATTCAAAAAAAAGTTAATGATGTTGATTGGAAAAAAGGTAAAGCCTTTTGTTTAGTATATCACCCAGGAGAAGAACGCGCTAATAAAATAAAAGAAATATTTAATTTATATTTTTCTGATAATGCTTTAAATCCTACTGCTACACCTAGTTTGGCAGAGTTAGAAGCAGAAACAGTTAGTATGTGTGCCGATTTATTTAATGGAGACGAAAATGTAAGAGGAAATATTACAACTGGTGGAACCGAAAGTATTTTAATGGCAGTGAAAACAGCTAGAGATTGGGCGCAAAAACATAAACCACATATTACTAAACCAAATGTAGTTTTGCCAATGTCTGCGCATCCTGCATTTATGAAAGCCTTTCATTATTTTAATGTTGATTTCATTCCCGTTCCATTAGGAAGTGATTTTAGAGCAAATCCTAATGCAATGCGTGAGGCTATAAATAAAGATACCATTATGGTTGTTGCATCTGCACCTTCTTACCCGCATGGCTTAATGGATCCAATTAAAGAAATTGCATCTATAGCAAAAGAAAAAAATATTTTTTGTCATGTTGATGCTTGTATTGGAGGTTTTATCTTGCCATTCCTTCAAAAATTAGGACATGATGATATTGAGCCATTTGATTTTTCTGTTGATGGTGTAACATCAATTTCGGCAGATATTCATAAATATGGTTATTCTTCAAAAGGATCATCAGTTATTTTATATAAAAATTCTGAAATCAGAAAATTCCAATTTTCATTATATACTAAATGGAATGGTGGTGTTTACGGTTCTCCAACAATGACGGGTACTCGCCCTGGTGGTAGTATTGCTGGCGCATGGGCTGCTTTAAAAGGCATTGGCTTAGATGGTTATTTAGAAATGGCACAAGCCACAATGGATGTAACTCAAAAGATTAAAAAAGCCATTAATGATAATGAAGATATTGAATTAGTTGGCCATCCTGAATCAACCATATTGGCTTTTAAATCTGATAAATTAAATGTGTTTACTTTAGCGGATGAATTAAATAAAAGAGGTTGGCATTTTGAAAGACAACAATTGCCACCAAGCTTACATTTTACAATAAACTATATTCATAGGCTTGTAGCTGACGAATTTATTAATGATTTAAATGAATGTATAGAAATTTCTAAGAAATTTAAATTGTCATCTTTAGCAAATTCATTACAAGTAGGTGCTGTAAAAGGTTTAAGTAAAATTTTGCCAGCTGGTACAATTGCTAAATTTCAAAAAGGTAGTTCTGATTCGTCTTTGAAAAATGATAACACTGCTGCAATGTATGGAATGATGGGGGTTTTAAGTGGTACAGATGATTTAGAGGAAATAGTTTTAGACTTTTTAGATAAAGTTAATTCTGTAAAATAAAATTTCATTTATTTATGTTAGAGGCAATGATGCAAGGTTGCTTAATGGGCTTGGTATTAAGTACATTTTGTGGTCCTATATTTTTTATGCTTATTGATTTAGGTATAAATGGTACAATTAAAGCTGTGTTTTATTTAGCATTAAGTGTTTTTTTGTGTGATGTAATAATTGTGTTTACATTATTATTTGTTGCTATGCAATTTGTAACTGAATTAAAGAATATAGATATCTTATATTATTGTGGAGGTGCCATTTTAATTTATTTTGGAATAAAAAATTTACTTAAAAAAAATGATTTACCAACTCAAAATAATGCTATTGATAAAAAACAATTAAATAAGCTGTTACTGCGAGGTTTTATTATTAATTTATTAAATCCAAATATTTTGTTTTTTTGGTTTGGGGCAATTACTCTGGCTTTAAGCACGTATCATAATAATAAATCATTAGTAATTATTCATTTTATTACAGGATTATCTGTATCATTTTTAACTGATTTTTTAAAAGGCTATTCAGCTTTTAATCTTAAAAAATATATAAAACCACAATTTATAAAATACTTAAATGTGTTTTCGGGGCTTGTTATTATTGGCTTTGGAATAAAACTAATTTTCTTTCATTAAGTAATTTTTATAAAAAATTATTTTTTTATGGAATAATAAAAGACCAACGTCTAATATATAAATGAGAAAGGTAATCACATATTTAGTAGTTTTAATTAGTTTAATTTCAATTAAAACATGGGCTCAAAAAGAGCTAGTAGTTTATGGACAAGTTGTAGAAAACAACACCAATAAGCCTTTAGAAGGAGTTATTGTAAGTGTTCAAAATTCGAGTTATAATACACTCACAACCAAAAAAGGTGGTTTTAAAATTGCTATTCCTCAAAAAAAGCATGTTTCCATCATGTTTAAAATACTTGGTTATACCAGTATTGTAAGGGAAATTGATGTTAAGGATAACCAAGATTCTGTATTTATAAATGTGGCTTTAAAACAAAAGGAATATTTTACCGATTCAGTTTCAATTGTTGCTACTTTAAAGCCTGATACATTAGTAGGTTCTCCTAAATTTAGTATTTATGATTTTGATTTTTATGAAGATAAATTTATTTTACTTACTGCAGCAAATAAACTTGATAATGCAGAACTTAAGTTAGCAGATGTAAATGGTAAAATTATCACAAGCTATAAAGTCCCTAAAAATGGGGGGCTTGCCAAGGAGTTTTATCATGATTATATGGGTTACACAAATTTAGTATGCGAAAACTATATCTATCGTATAAATATGTATTTTGATAGATTTGTTCTAATTCCGCTTGAAGCAAAAGATGTAAATTCTTTTATAAAACCAATATTAGATACCATTAATGGTAAATTAATTTATACAGATTATTGGAGTGAATACCCAATGTTTAATTATTTCAGCTTTAATGAAAAAGATAGCTTACGCAAACATTTAATTTCTATAGAGGATAAAGAAATGATGCATGCTTATAATTTCGAATATTATGCCTTACAACCTAAAGCTAAATTAGAAGCTCGCCGATTAGCTGATGAGTTAAATACAGATAAAAGGATAATTGCAAGTTTAATGACAGGTTTTACAAAGAGTATGTTTTACGAACCATTGTATGCTCCATTATATATTGTAAAAGATACCATTTGTGTATTTGATCATTACAAGAATTTACTTTATCACTTTGATAAAAATTTAACTAAAATGGATTCAATTGCAATTACCTACAATCATCCGAAAAATTGGAAAGAATGGAAAAATGTGATGTTGAAAGATGATGTTGAAAACACAATTTATGCAGTATATGATAAAAATGGCCATAAATACATTAAGCAAATAAATACAGTTAATGGCAAAGAAATGGGGAAATACACTTTAAAGTTTCATAGTGCTAATAAACTTAAAATACATGATGGATATGCATACTATATTTATCGCCCATTTGAAAGTACCCAAGAAAAATTTTTCTACAGAGAATTAATAAAGTTTGAACAGAATGATAAATAGGTTATTTTTGAAGAAAAAATAAATTGTTTCATCATTTTAAAATACCTGTCCTATCTATTGTTTTAAGTGCCCTTTCTGCGCTTATTCAAACCTTTATTTTATCTTTTTTAGTTTATGAGATTTACGGAAATTTAGATTTGTCAATTCCATTTTTGGTGTTTTTTGTAACTTTTATTATAAGTTTTATAATTATTTATTTTATTTATAATGCTATTATTTTTAAGAAAATAGAGAAACTTAAAGGCCTTGTAAAAGCTCAATTACAAAAAGAAATTCCTAGCACAGCCTTTGAATTAGATGAAATTGATGCGATAAGTGATTTGGAAATTGAAATCAAGAAATTGGCAGTTGAGCGTCAGAAAGAAGTAGAGCAATCCAAAAATATTGATAGTTACAGAAAGGAATTTTTAGGAAACGTTTCGCATGAATTAAAAACTCCCATTTTTAATATACAAGGTTATGTGTCTACACTTATTGATGGTGGAATAAATGACCCAACTATAAATGTTGAATATCTAAAAAGAGCCGATAAAAGTATTGATAGAATGATTCATATAATTGATGATTTAGAAACAATTACTCAATTAGAAGTAGGTTCGTTAGAATTAGAACTTGAAGTTTACGATATTGGTCAGCAAATTAAGGATGTGGTTGAGCAACTTGAGTTTCAGGCAGAAAAACAAAATATTAAATTGCAATTTGCTAAAAAGCTTGATAAGATTATTAAAGTTAAAGCTGATAAATTCCGAATAAGGCAGGTATTAGTTAATTTAATAACAAATAGTATTAAGTACGGTAAAAATGGAGGTAAAACTTCAATTTCTATTAACCAATTTAATGAGCAACTTATAATTGAAGTAAGAGATAATGGTATTGGAATTGATGAAAAACACCTTCCTCGTTTATTTGAAAGATTTTATAGAGTAGATAAGGGTAGGAGCAGAGAGCAGGGTGGAACTGGTTTGGGTTTAGCAATTGTTAAACACATTATTGAGGCCCATAACGAAACAATAGATGTAACTAGTATTAAAGGAAAAGAAACTGTAATTACATTTACATTAAAAAGGGTGGGATAATCAGATAATTTAACAAATTATGTCCAATTCTTTATAAATCTGTAATTTTAAAACAATTTTTTTCTTTTTAAACAATTTCTGTATATTTGTTAACATAGTTTAAAAAACTATCATAAAAAGAATATTACACTACATCTATGAAACAATTTTTCACTTTTTTATCCCTGGTAAGCTTTTCAGCTTTATTTTCTCAAATTACTGTAACATCTAATATTCCTACAAGTATTAGTCCTAATGCAGCAATTGATGCTGAAGTTAAAATCAATAAAGGGGCAGTTAGTAATTTTGCTAAATATCAGTTAGAAGTGCCTGCTGGTTATGCAGTTACACCAGTTGATGTTAAAGGGGGTAATTTTACATTTGATAATTTAAGGGCTAAAATTGTTTGGGTTTCTATTCCTAATGAGCCAGAATTTACATTAAAATTTAAAATACAATCGAGTTCTACGGCTGCTAGCCCTGGTACATTTGCTCAAAAATTTTATTATTTAGAAAACAGCGAAAAGAAAGAAGTTGAAGGTAATACCGTAAGTGTTACAATTGGTGGAGCAGGTGGTGCAGTTGCTGTTAATACTCCTACTGATACTAAGCCCGTAGAAACAACTAAACCTGTTGAAACAACAAAACCTGTTGAAACAACAAAACCTGTTGAAACTGTTGCTGTTGAAACAACAAAGCCAGTTGAAACTGTTGCTGTAGAAACCACAAAACCTGTAGAAAATGTTGCTGTAGAATCAACTAAACCTGTTGAAACTGTAAAATCTACTCCGGTTGAAACTACAAAATCTAATACTTCATCTTCAAATTCTTCGTCTTCTAATGCATCTAATGCAAGAAGTTCAAATTCAACTTCGTCTTCAAATTCATCATCTTCAGCATCATCTGCTGGATTAGTTTATAAAGTGCAATTAGGTGCTTTTGTAAATGAACCTACTAAAGGAAGATTTGCTAAAGCTGGTAAAGTATCTATAGATTTTGTTAATGGCATGTATAAAGTTACAGCAGGAAGTTTTAGTACTAAAGAAGAAGCAATTAAATTTAGAGATGAGCTTCAATCTAAAGGTTTTTCAGATTTATGGTTAGCTAAATTTCAAAACGGCCAACGTATCAACTAAAAGCGTATTTATTTAATTTTTGTATCCCTCTCACATTGACAAAAAAAATCATATTCTGTTTTTTTACACTTAATGTGTTATTTTCCTACGGGCAACAATACCCTTGGTGGACTCAATATAAAAGTAATCAAATACTTGCAAACCCCGCATATTGCGGTACTAAACGTGTACTTGATTTAAGAATTAATTACCGTAACCAATGGACAGGTTTTGAAGGTGCTCCTAAAACATATGTACTGTCTGTAAATTCACGATTATTAAAAGGTAAGTTGGGTTTAGGTGCTTTTATGTTTAAAGATGATATTGGCCCTTTTAAAACCATAAATTCAAGTATTACTTTTGCTTACCATTTAAAATTTCCTGATTCTGAATTATCATTTGGTTTCCAGGGAAATTATTTAAAGCAACGTTTTAACGGGAACGATGTCACTTTAAGAAATCAGCAAGATAAGGCTGTAAACTTGAGTATGGAAGACCAAGCTGCAAATTTTGATGGGAGTTTTGGTTTATTGTATTATAATGACAGATTTAGTTTAGGAGTAGGTGCTAATAATGTTATTGGAAGTGGAATTCAACATTATAAAAATGATACTATAAAGGATGCAACGTATAAATTAGTACCTCATTATAATTTTTCGGCAGGATATAATTGGGGCGATAATCCTGATTTTGTTTTTGAAAACTCGCTTTACGCAGCATTTGTGCCTGGAATGCCCATTTCATTTGATTATACATTGCGCTTGCATATGAAAAAACAATTAATGGCAGGTGTAAGTTTTAGGTTTAGTGATGCAATTGCCCTGCAATTAGGCTACACTTTAAAAGACATGGTTCAAATTGCCTATTCTTATGATGTGGTAACATCTCCCTTAAGAAAGTACCAAAGTGGAACTCACGAAATTTCATTAATTTTCTCTTCTAATTTAGGAACAGATGTTAAGAAACGTGGATTTAACGGACGTTTCCTAAAACAAAGATTCCAATATTTATTGTAATTAAATAATTTGTTTTCAGTTTTAAATAGAACGCTAATAACGCAGATATTTAAGATTTTAGGAGATTTATTATTGAAGTCATGCTGAACTTGATTCAGCATCTTATGAGACCCTGAATCAAGTTCAGGGTGACCAAGAAATGTTTGTTCGCAGGAAGTAAAGAACAAATTATTACAATTGCTTTAAATTGATTAAATTTATAATATGCGATTCGCCGTTATAGATTTAGGAACTAATACCTTCAATTTGCTTATTGGTGAACTCACACCCAATAAACAAAATTTCACAAAATTATTTCAAACCAAATATGCAGTAAAATTGGGCGAAAATGGCATTAATTTAGGTTACATTGCCGATGCCCCATTTAACAGAGGGATGAGTGCCTTGGTAAATTTTAGAAAACATTTAGATGAATATAACATTACCAACGTTTTTGCATTTGCAACCTCTGCCATACGAAGTGCTAATAATGGAAATGAGTTTGTGGCTGAAGCCTTATTAAAATCAAATATTTCAATTAATATAATTGATGGCGATGAAGAAGCAGAGTTAATTTATTATGGGAATAAATTAGCTGTAACCATGACTGATGACATTTCTTTAATAATGGATATTGGTGGTGGAAGCACCGAATTTATTTTAGCTAATAAGCAAACTATTTTTTGGAAACAAAGTTTTTTATTGGGAGCTGCACGTTTGCTCGAAAAATTTAATTTTAAAGATCCATTATCTCCAAGTGATGAAGTTATTTTTAATACCTATGTTATTAATGAGTTACAACCTTTGTTTAATGCTGTAAAGCAATATAAACCAACCGAACTCATTGGCTCATCTGGTGCATTTGATTCTGTAATTGATTTAATAACTTACCAATTGCGAGGCGAGCATATGGTTGAAACTAAAACAGAATACCATATCGACTTTTTCAATTACCAATTTATAAGTAAGCTTATAAAAAAATCTACATTGGCAGAAAGAAAAACTTTGAAAGGTTTAATTGAAATGAGGGTTGATATGATAGTAATATCAATGCTTTTAATAGACATTATAGTTAAGGAATTTGAACTTCAAAAAATACGCGTTTCTACCTATTCTCTTAAAGAAGGAGTAATTAATAAAATGTTGTTGGGGTGAGTGATTTGTTTTAATCCAAATACAATAATACTTTTTGCAGAAAACAAAGAGTTCCTATCAGCATAGTTTGCTTTTTAGTCTGTGAATATTTGTCTAATTTTTGGTTGAATGAACCATATACCAATAGGAAAAAACCAAAAACCAAATATATAACCAATATATTCTGATGTCTGAATGTTTTTGTTTTGTGTCTCAACACTTATTAAAGCTTTAGATAAGAAGTAAATACAATATATCATACAATACATACTAAATATATGAAGTATAATCATAGGATACCCAATTGCCCCATATTGGTCAATGTTTTCATTACTAATTGTGTAACCTCCACCCGTTGCCACAACAGCAACAGTAAAATAGATAATGGGGAAAAAGAAATGAAATTTGAACTTATTAATATTTAATGCGTGTCCACTAGGAAGTTTTTTATAAAGTTCAGTTCCTAAGTAATATGTCCAAGTTGCAAACACTGCTATTAATAATGTTATTAATAGCAGGTTAATAGTGTCGTCTGGAAATAATATTGGTATCAGAATAATTAAAAATAGTTTCCACGTGTCTAATGTGAATATAGTTTTCATATTTGTTAGTTTATCGACTCGTTATGCAAGCTATCCTGAAAGTCTCCAGCTTCTATTAGTTTGAAACTAGGATATTTTAAAAAAACATTTGAATCGCACAAAATATTTTCTTCAATCAAATATAATTAATTATTACATATGTTGCAAGAGCATATCTTTTCATTCTTGTTAGTGTTCATTTAACCAAAAAGTTTTTTATTAGTTTTTATAAAAGTAAAAAGTTGCAGGTAAAAATTCCTGCAACTTTAGAAAATAGTAATAATAAGTAAAAATGATAACTGGATGTAATATATTTTATATCCTACAATACAACATTAGGTACTAAATGCACAGTTGATTTTATACTGTTTGATATTAAACACGCTTTTTCTGATTTATCTAAAACGCGCAGAGCTTTTTCTTTATCTTCTTCTTTTAAAATTTTAAGAGTAGGAGTAAGGGTAACTTCTGTCATGAGGTATTTGCCTTCTATTTGTTCTAATTTACCAACTGCATCGCATGCAAATGATTCAAATTCTAATTTTGAATTTTCGGCTATTGCTAAAAAGGTTGTCATAAAACAAGAATTAACAGCTGCTGTAAAAAAATGTTCGGGCG
>CALMMX010000159.1 GCA_937868545.1 uncultured Bacteroidota bacterium | reverse complement strand
GTGAGAGATTATGTTAAAAATACTTCTAAAACCATATTTGTATATTCAATTGAAGGCGGACAAAAGCTTATAAAAAGCCAAGAAGATGCAAATTTTTGGGCTTCTAAAGGTATTTCCTTCATAACATTAGTTCATATTAGAGATAGTGAATATGGCGGGGCTGCTATTTTGCCAATGTTTGCAACAAAATTAATTAATTTAAAGGCTAAAAAAGGTAAAAACGAAAAAGGGTTAACAGATTTAGGTAAGCAAACAATTATTTGGTTAGCTAATGCTGGTATTTTAACTGATATCACTCATATGAACGATAAAACTAGACGGGGTGCCTTACAACTTATGGAAGAACATAAATTACCACCTATCTCAACTCATGATGGATTTAAACCTATTCAAAACCATTCAAGAGCTTTAAGCGAAGATGACATTTACAAGGTTTATACAAATAACGGCTTTATATCATTACCTATTAGTGGATATTCTTGCCAACCATATAAACCTAATTCGTATTACCAAAATGCAATTGATAGTTTGAATTTGTATTGTGCCAACTCAGTAGATACTTATTTGTTTACGTATTTATCCGTTAAAAATTATATTGAAAATAAAGCCAATTTAGGTTACAATGATACATTAAGCGAAACACAAAAAGTTAATTATTGTATTGGCTTTCAAAGTGATTTTAATGGTTGGTTAAATCATAGTAGACCAAGGGTTGGTAAAAATGGTTGTTTTCCAATAAATTCAACAGAAACTTATGAAGAAATAGAGTTAAAAGGAATGCCACATCCTGGTTTGTTAGATTCGCAATGGAGGTATTTTATAAAAAAAGGAGCTGATGTTGAGCCAATAAAAAAATCAGCAGAAAAATTTTTACAATTATGGCAATTTGTTATTGATAATAAAGGAAATTTTTAATTTAAAGTTTTTCAATAATATTAAAACTTCTCATTAAAATGATTAAATTAGCGCGTTAAAAATGAGTAAATAAAAAATTCACTATTTATAAATAACCAAAACATTTAATACAATGGGCGTTTTAGTCGGAAAAAATTCAAAAGTAATAGTACAAGGGTTCACAGGTGGCGAAGGTACTTTTCATGCAACTCAAATGATAGAATATGGAACTAACGTAGTTGGTGGAGTTACTCCTGGTAAAGGTGGTACAACACACTTAGATAGACCTGTTTTTAATACAGTAAAAGATGCAGTAGAAAAAGCTGGAGCTGATACTTCTATTATTTTTGTACCTGCTGCATTTGCTGCTGATGCAATTATGGAAGCTGCAGAAGCTGGGATTAAAGTAATCATTTGTATTACTGAAGGAATTCCGGTTAAAGATATGATTGCAACTAAAGAATACTTAAAAGGTAAAGCTTGCCGTTTAATTGGTCCTAACTGCCCTGGTGTTATCACTGCTGGCGAAGCAAAAGTTGGTATTATGCCAGGTTTCGTATTCAAAAAAGGACGTATTGGAATTGTTTCTAAATCTGGTACTTTAACTTATGAAGCAGCTGACCAAGTTGCTAAAGCTGGTTTAGGTGTTAGTACAGCAATTGGTATTGGTGGCGATCCTATTATTGGTTCTCCTACTAAAGATGCTGTGGAATTATTAATGAACGATCCTGAAACTGATGCTATTGTTATGATTGGTGAAATTGGTGGAAGTTATGAAGCTGATGCAGCTCGTTGGATTAAAGCTAACGGAAATAAAAAACCAGTTGTAGGATTTATTGCTGGACAAACTGCTCCAAAAGGTCGTACTATGGGCCATGCTGGTGCAATTGTTGGTGGTCATGATGATACAGCTCAAGCTAAAATGGAAATTATGCGCGAATGTGGAATTTATGTAGTTGATAGTCCTGCTGCAATTGGTAAAACAATGGCTGAAGTTTTAAGTGGAGTAAAAGCATAATACATAATTTTATATTCATAAAACCGTCTCCAAATGAGACGGTTTTTTTTTACCCAAGAATTTGCGGCTAATGTTTTGAGATTAATTGAAACATATTTAACTTTATTTTATGAATTTTATAAAAATCTTACTTGTAATCTGTATCAATTTTATTTTTCAATTTACATTAAATGCACAAGACTTAAAATTCAATGCAGAATTTAAGAAAGGTTTAATTATTTTGGATTCAGCAACCACAACAGAAGATTTTTTGAAAGCCATTAAAAAATTTGAAAATTCATTAACTACAGATAAAAAAAATTGGCTTACGTATTATTATTTAGGTATTTCTAATTCTGTAATTGCTTTCCATAAAAAAGGTAAAGAAGTGGATGATTATTGCGACAAAGCCGAAAAATATTGTAATAAAGCAGATTCTTTACAAAAAAACAATTCGGAGATTTATGTATTAAAATCAATGATAGAAGCTGCGCGCATTGCTGTAAACCCTATTAAACGTGGTCAAAAATATAGTTCATTATCTGCAAAGTATAATGTTCAAGCCTTAAAATTTAATCCAAATAATCCAAGGGCACATTTGCAAAAAGCAAGAGCAATTTTAAATACTCCAGTTGCAATTGGAGGCGGACCAAAAAAAGCAAAGCCATTATATGAAGCTGCAATTGAAAAATATAAAACCTTTAAACCTGAACATGAGTTCTTTCCAAATTGGGGACTTAAAGAAGCAAAATTGGAATTAAAAAAAATCAATCAATAATATGGAAACCGAAAGAGACAAGGAACTTTGGCGTATAGCAAAAAAAAGAGTGGCATTTAAGCGCCACTTAGTTATATATTTAGTTGTAAACTTATTTTTTTGGCTTTTATGGTATTTTACTGATAGAAATGATTCTGAATCAGGCGTTCCTTGGCCAATATTTCCAATGCTAGGATGGGGAATTGGTTTAACATTCAATTTTATTAAAGCGTATTTAAATAATTCTCATTCTGCAATTGAAAAGGAATATAATAAACTAAAAAATAAATAATCTTATAACAATAATGATATAGTTAATTAGTCGAACTAAAATCGTATTTTTAAAAGAATAAATTGCTAAAATGAGTCTAAAAACTTTATATAAATTATTTTTTGCTTGTGGTGTTCTTATAATAATAAACCAATGTACTACACAAAAAGTAAATCAAAGTAGTTCAAGCAAATTATATAAAAAAGCAAATACTGATTTAGCTGCAAATTATTGCATTTATCATGTAAACGATAGCGTAAGTCAATTATTTTATAATATTTCAAATGAATCATTAATTTATAAAAAAACTGATACAAGCAATTATTTTTACAGTTTTGTAAAAATATATTTGCAAATAAATACCGAGGAAAATTTAAATAATCAATTAGATACAGCTTCGCTAATTATTAGAGATAAACAAACAAACGTCTTAATTAAAAATTTAAAAGGTTCTATATTATTTAATTTAAAAAAAGGAAAAAATTATTTCGTAAATGTAAATGTATTTGATTTTAATAAAAGAAGTCAATATACACACAGTATGTATGCCGATAAAACAAATCCTAATCATCGTCAAAATTTTTTGATTACAAATTCTGATAATGAAGTTTACTATACTAATTATTTTAAGCCAAACGAAACAGTATACATTTCTTCTCAATTAAATACAGAAAAATTATTTAATGTAGATTATTTTAAATCAAAATTTAAGCTCGCTCCTCCACCCTTTTCTACTGAGCCAATGCAACGATTTAATTATAAACCTGATTCTGTTTTTAGTGTCTATTCTAAAAATGATAAAATAGAATTATCATTACCAAATACAGGTTTTTATCATTTAAAAACAGATGAAAAAACAAGAGATGGAGTAACCTTTTATATTTATGAACCTAGTTTCCCTAAAATAAAAGATGCCGAACAAATGATTTTATCTACCAGATATATTATGGCAAAACGCGAATTTGATAATTGTATAAATGCAACAGATAAAAAAGCTTCAATTGATAAATTTTGGTTAGATATTGGAGGAAGCAATGAAAGAGCCATGGAACTTCTTAAAAAATATTATGCTAGAGTTCAAGAAGCCAATAAAACATTTACAAGTTTTCAGGAAGGATGGAAAACTGATAGAGGAATGATATATATTGTTTTTGGGGCACCTAATACAGTTACTAAACTCAAAAATGGTGAAATCTGGACATTTGGTGAAGCTGGCACACCTAATTCAACAGAATTTGCATTTACAAAAGTTATCAATCCCTTTACAGATAATGATTTTTATTTAGAACGAGGAGAAGTTTTAAAAATGCCATGGTATCAGGCAGTTGATACATGGCGACAAGGAAGAATATATTTAGATAATTAAATTCTAAAGTTAGGCTCAGCAATAAATTCTATTGGCTCTAATGTTACGGGATGATAAATTATTAATTTTTCAGCATGCAATGCAATGGCATTTGGCTCATAAATATCAGCAGACCCATACATTTCATCGCCTAAAATGGGGCATCCTAAACTAGCTAATTGTACCCTAATTTGATGAAACTTACCTGTGTGTAAAGTAATATCCCATAAGTAATAATTATTATATTCATTAATTACGTATTCTAATTTTACCTTTTCCGCATACTCTGTACCTTCTGGAACTAAAACTGCTTTCTTCTTTTCTTTACGATGCCATTGTTCTAAAACAAATGGTAATTGTTTATTTATCTGATTTAATTGTGCATTACTTGTAAGTGCTTTATAGTATTTTGACACTTTGCGTTCGGCAAATTGCTCACTTAAATTTTTTAAGTATTGTTTTTGCTTTGTAAATAAAACTATTCCACTAACCGGTCTATCTAATCTATGTAAATGCTGAACATATGGATTACTATCTCCAGTTTCTAATCGTAAATATTTTTTTACCTCTTGTAATAAATTAGGGAAATTATTACGGTCTGGTTCTACCATTAATCCAGCCGGTTTATTGCATACCAACAAAATATCATCTTCATATATGATATTCAATAATTGCATGATGAAAATTTATTTGATTAAGAAAAAATGAAATTATAATTTCTTCACAAATTTGCAAAGTATTACAATAGTTTGATCGTTAATTTTCCCTTCTATTTGCTCAGGATTATCGCTAACTAATTTAATTCGTTTTACTACTGTACCTTTTGATGCAGAAAAACTTGTCCCCTTAACGTTTAATATTTGCGTTAATACAACATTATCTCCATTTTCTAAAACATTACCAAAAGCATCTTTATGAACATCAGCAACTTCAAAGGCGCTTAAAGCCCATTGCACTGTATTTTCATCTAAGTCTACCGAGTTTATTAAATTATTTGCCCAATCTTCTTCTTTATAATTTTGTAATATTCTATAACTTAAAGCTTGTACACTTGGCTCAGGATTCCAAATACTACCTTCTAAACAACGCCAGTGAAATGCGGCATCTGTTTTATCTAAAGAAGACAAACAGGTATCACATAACGCAACTTGATTATCAATCGAATCATCATTTTTAGGACTTACAGTATATTCATGTTTCGATGTTTCAGTATTACATAATTCACATAAATTTTGGTTGCGATCTTGCAGTTTTTGGCTAATTGACATAGAAAATAATATTAGATAAATAAAGTTGTAAAAGTACAGGATATTTTAAATTAATAATGATTTAATTAAAATTCTTTCTTTGCCGCGATTAGCGTGTTTTTTAAAAGAGAAGCAATTGTCATAGGTCCTACTCCGCCTGGTACAGGCGTTATATATGAAGCTTTTTGAGATACTTCATCAAACTTTACATCTCCAACTAATTTAAATCCTTTAGCTAAAGAAGCATCATCAACTCTATTAATTCCCACATCAATAATAACTGCACCATCTTTAACCATATCTGCTGTTACAAAATTTGGCTTACCAATAGCAGCAATAATAATATCTGCATTTAAAGTATGTTCTTTTAAATTTTGAGTATGGCTGTGGCAAAGTGTTACAGTACAATTTCCTAAATTAGTATTTTTAGCCATTAAAATACTCATGGGCGATCCTACAATGTGGCTTCTACCAATTACAACACAATGTTTACCATCAGTAGGAATATTATATCGTTCTAATAGTTGAACTATACCAAATGGTGTAGCGCTTACATATGTTGGTAAATTAAGAACTAAACGCCCAACATTTATAGGATGAAAACCATCTACATCTTTACTTGGTTTAATTGCTTCAATAATTTTTTGTTCTGAAATATGGCGAGGCAATGGCAATTGAACAATATATCCATCAATATCAATATCGTTATTTAACTCTTCAATTTTAGATAGAAGTTTTTGTTCAGAAACATAAGCTTCAAAACGCACTAATGTTGATTTAAAACCAACATTTTCGCAAGCTTTAACTTTATTATTTACATAAGTTTGAGATGCAGGATCATCACCTACCAATATTGCTGCTAAATGTGGTTGCTTCTTTCCTTTAGCAATTAAATCTTTTACTTCTTGTGCAATTTCAGATTGCAATTGAAGCGATATTTTTTTTCCGTCGATAAGTATCATTAGTATTCTATGTATTTGTAATAAGTTTTAGTTTCTCCTCCATTTAAAAAAGTTTCTTTTATTTTCATTTCACCCAAAATTTTATACTTTTTTTTATCATAATTGTATCTTAATGGTGGTATAATCGAATCTATTGAACTAATAGCAGAAGGAGATGCTATAATTTCAAATCCTGTATTACCAAAATAAAATTTATTCTTTGTGAATCTAACTTTACCCTTTCCTCTAGTATTACATCCCTTAAATGGTGAACCAGCAACATGTTCACCGTTACCTGATTCATCAATAATCATTAATTCACTACATGCAGTTTTTGGGCTATACCAAATTCCATTTAAACGAACATGGTATTTTTCAATTTTTCGGCATGTAATAAGAAAATTCACTACAATTAAAATCAATATTAGACGAATCGCTTTTTTTAATTTCAAAATAAAAATATAAAATTACATCTTTGGCATTCCACCAGGCATTTGTTTCATTAATTGAGCCATTTTATTTTTATCGCCCATCATTCTCATCATTTTACGTGTATCTTCAAACTGTTTTAAAAGTTTGTTTACCTCTTGTATACTTTGTCCGCTTCCTTTTGAAATACGTTGTCTGCGAGAACCATTAATTAAATCAGGATTGCTTCTTTCTTTTGGTGTCATTGAACTAATAATAGCTTCAATACCTTTAAATGCATCTTCTTTTATTTCTGCATCTTTCAAGCTTTTTCCAACACCTGGTATCATTCCAACTAAATCTTTAATGTTACCCATTTTTTTAATTTGTTGAAAAAAAAAAAAAAAGTCATTAAAATCAAATTGATTTTTAGCTATTTTTTTAGATAATTTACGAGCCTCTTCTTCATTAAATTGTTCTTGTGCACGTTCTACTAATGTTACAACGTCACCCATTCCCAAAATACGGTCGGCCATACGCTCTGGATAAAAAATATCCAAAGCTTCCATTTTTTCACCTGTACCAATAAATTTAATTGGTTTATTAACAACTGATTTAATAGATAATGCAGCTCCACCGCGAGTGTCACCATCTAATTTAGTTAAT
>CALMMX010000158.1 GCA_937868545.1 uncultured Bacteroidota bacterium | reverse complement strand
TAATCCTATAAAACCTGGCTATAGTGGTAAAATGTATATTACTGGCTTAATAGATGAGGCAGTTGTTAAAATTACTGATGTTGCTGGAAATTTAGTTTGGGAAACAAAATCGCAAGGAGGACAAGTAGAGTGGAACGTTGAAACATTTAGTGGTAAGCATGTTGCTAGTGGTGTTTATATGGTTTACTGTGCATCAGCAAACGGAGAATTAACTGGAACAACAAAATTTTTGGTAGTAAATTAATGTTGTACAAAACCCAGGGCATTGTTCTTCATAATGTAAAGTACGCTGATAAAAAAATTATTTCAAAGATTTACACCAAACAATTTGGACTAATTTCAGCAATGATAAATGTTGGGAATTCTCCTAAATCTAAAATAAAAGCTGGCGTATTACAACCTCTCACTCAAATAGAATTTGAGCTGTCTCTCAAAGAAAATAAGGACATTCAAAATATATCCGAAATTAAATGCCTTTATGTTTATACAGATTTACAATCAAATTTTAATAAACTTTGCCTAGCTCAGTTTTTAAATGAAATTTTGTATAAATGCCTAAAAGAGCAATTTGCTAATGAAGATTTGTTTAATCTTATTTGCGATACTTACCAGTGGCTTGATTCAGCAAATGATAAATATCAAGACACTCATATTTATTTTTTGTTTGAACTTACCAAGCATTTGGGGTTTTACCCATCAAATAATTTAGATTCTAATCATCTTTATTTTGATACACTAGAAGGGAAGTATGTTTCTGAACCAAAGAGTTTTCCATTGGGATTTGATAAACAACAATCGCTTTTATTTTCTAACTTATTTTCTTTTTCTTTAACTAATCCTAAACTCAGTAATCGTTCTGAACGCCTTATTTTATTGGATTGTTTGTTGCATTATTACAAAATGCAAATCCCCAATTTAACCGAAATTAAATCCTATTTGGTTATACAAGAAATGATAAATTTAATGTAGTTTATAACCAAAAACGCTCTAAAATACATACATTTGTGTATGAACACAAAAGAGCAGTTTTTTAAAACAGAGTATATTCCATTATTAAATCAATTAAGTGATAATGAAGTTGGTTTATGGGGTGTTTTATCTCCTCAAGGTATGATTGAACATATGACTGATTCATTTGGAAATGCTTATGGTAGAATTAAAAATACTTTGCAAACACCTTCAGAATTGTTGGAAAGAGTTAGAATATTTGCTTTAAGTGATATGGAGTTTAAAGAGAATACCAAAAATAGTTTAATGAGTGAAACTCCAGCTCCACTCAGAAACTCTTCTATTTCTTTAGCAATAGATGAACTTGAAAATGAAATTAAAGCATTTTTTGATTTTTATAATTCAAATCCTACTCATGTTGAAATGAATGCTTTTTTTGGTGAATTTAATTATGAGCAATGGTTGCATTTACTTCACAAACACGCAACTCATCATTTAAAGCAATTTAATTTATTATGAGATTATTTGTAATAAATTTTCTAGTGTTTATTTCTTTATCAATGTTTTCACAAGTTGGTTGGAATGCAGTTTCTTCATTTGGAACTAATCCAGGTAACTTAGCAATGTATTCATACGCTCCATCATCTTTGCCTTTAAATGCGCCATTAGTTGTAGTTATGCATGGATGCACTCAAACGGCTAGCCAATATGCTTTAGAAAGTGGTTGGAATACACTTGCCGATCAACACCAATTTTATACTGTATATCCTGAGCAAAATATGCTAAATAACAGTAATAAGTGTTTTAACTGGTTTTTATATGGCGATCAAAATAGAGGACAGGGCGAAGCTTTGTCAATTAAGCAAATGATAGAATATATGAAATTGCATTTTAATATTGATTCTAATAAAATATTTGTGACAGGATTATCTGCTGGTGCTTGTATGACAAACGTTATGCTTGCTTCATATCCTGAGTTATTTGAAAAAGGGGCTGTAATGGCTGGAACTCCTTATAAATCTGCTACATCAGCCTTCACTGCTTCAAGTGCAATGTATGGTTTAGTTAGTTATACACCTTCTCAATGGGCAGATTCCGTTAAACATCAAAATCCAACTTATGTTGGACCATTTCCAGAAGTAGCACTATTTCATGGTGGTTCTGATTTTGTAGTAAATTTTAATAATGTTGCTGAACAAGTTAAGCAATGGACTAACGTTCATTCTACCGACCAAATAGCAGATTTAATTCAAACAAATTTTAATGGTAATAGTTTGGTTACAAAAAAAAGTTACATTGATGCCTCAAATTCAACTGTAGTTGAAACATACACAGTAAGTGGTATGGGGCATGCAATTGCTGTAGATCCTGGTACTTGCTATCAACAGGGCGGTACAACTGGTACTTATGCAACTGATGTGAATTTTCATTCCTCATTTTGGGCAGCTTATTTCTTTAATATTTTACATGCACCTTTAATAGTATCAGGGCCAATTTCTGTAACCGTATTGGCAAGTGGCGTTTCTTATTCTGTGCCAGTTGTAAGTGGTAGTACTTATACTTGGACTGCACCTAGTGGAGCAACAATATTATCAGGTCAAGGAACAAATTCTATAATTGTTAATTTTGGAAGTAATTCTGGATATATTTCTGTAACTACTACCGATGCATCTTCATGTAAAGTTGGACCAATAAATTTATTTGTAAATGTTGGCACTGTTACTAGTTTAAGCAATGCTGTTATCAATTCAAATGATGTTGTTTGCTATCAAACCCATGCTCAAACTTTAATGCTAAAAGATATTGAACAAAGGCAAATATCTAAAGTTAAACTATACTCAATTACTGGAGATTTAATAAAAACATCAAATACTGCAAACAATACTATTTACATTGAAACTAAAATACCACAAGGAATTTATATTTTGGAATGTAATATTGAAAACAATACTGTAAGAAAAAAAATACTGATTAATGAATAAGATGAACGAAAATCAAGATAATTTAATATTTGGCACACGTGCCGTAATTGAGGCTGTTAATGCTGGTAAAGAAATTGATAAAATTATTTTACAAAAAGGATTGTCAAATCAATTGTATAATGAATTAAGAAATGCAATTAAACATTTGGATATTCCTTTGCAATTTGTACCACCTGAAAAATTAAATAGAATAACTTCTAAAAATCATCAAGGTGTAGTGGCATTTGTTGCACAAGTTACTTATTATGAAGTAGAAGATTTATTAGCGCAAGTTTTTGAAAAAGGTAAAACGCCTCTTGTTTTAATTTTAGATAGAATAACAGATGTGCGTAATTTTGGTGCAATTGCCCGTAGTGCAGATTGTGCAGGAGTTGATTTTATTGTAATACCAAGTAGAGGAGCAGCTCAAATTAATGCTGATGCAGTAAAAACTAGCGCTGGAGCTTTAAATAGAATTCCTGTTTGTAGAGAAGAAAACTTAAAGAACACTATTGAATATTTTAAAGAATATGGGTTGCAAATAATTGCTTGTCACGAAAAAACGGATAGTTATTTTTATAATGCAGATTTAAAAGTTCCCACAGCAATTATTATGGGTTCAGAAGAAAATGGAATTTCTAACGAATATTTAAAACGCAGCGATATGCAAGTTAAAATACCAATGGTTGGGAATATTGCATCTTTAAATGTTTCTGTAGCTACTGGTATTATTTTATTTGAAGCTGTAAAACAAAGATTGTAGTTTTTTTTAAGTTTAAAATGATTACTCTAGAAGATATAAAACATAAGAACCTTATAAAGGAATGTAGTTTTAAAACAGCACGTTCTGGCGGTTCTGGTGGGCAAAATGTAAATAAAGTTGAAACAAAAGTAGAATTGAAATTTTCAATTTCTGAATCTGAAAAACTTAATGATGAAGAAAAAGCTTTGCTACTTAAAAAGCTTAAAAATAAAATTGATTTAGAAGGTTATTTGCATTTACAAGAACAAACCGATCGTACTCAATTAAAAAATAAAGAATTATTAAAGGAAAAATTCTATAAATTAATATATTTAGGTTTAAAAGAAGCAAAACCACGAAAAGCAACAAAAGTTAGCAAAGCAATAAAACAAAAAAGGGCAACTAATAAACTACTTGCAAGCGAGAAAAAACAATTACGTAAACGAATAATTTAAAATACTATGGCTAAAATATTGATTATAGACGACGAAAAAGCAATTCGTAGAAGTATTAAGGAAATATTGGAGTTTGAAAAATACAATGTGGATGAGGCTGAAGATGGTCAGGCCGGTTTAGATATGGCTTTAAAAGGTAATTATGATGTTATTTTAAGCGATATTAAAATGCCTAAGTTAGATGGTAATGAATTATTAGCGAAGTTGATGACTCATGGCACAAATTCTACACTTATTATGATGAGTGGACACGGAAGTATTGATACAGCTTTGGATGCTGTTAGAAAGGGTGCATTTGATTATTTAGCAAAGCCTATCGATTTAAACAGATTATTAGTTTCAATACGTAATGCCTTAGATAAAACAAATTTAGTTGCTGAAACTAAAACTTTAAAAAAGAAAATTAGTAAATCGTATGAAATGATAGGCGATTCAAAGGCTTTGAATGCTATACGTGAAATGATTGATAAAGTAGCACCTACAGATGCACGTGTTTTAATAACTGGTAGCAATGGTAGTGGTAAAGAATTAGTTGCTCGTGAAATTCATAGCAAGAGCACAAGAGCTTCTGCACCTTTAATAGAGGTAAACTGTGCGGCAATACCAAGTGAGTTAATTGAAAGTGAATTGTTTGGTCACGAAAAAGGGGCTTTTACAAGTGCTGTAGCAACTCGTAAAGGTAAGTTTGAATTAGCAGAAGGTGGAACTATATTTTTAGATGAAATTGGTGATATGAGTTTATCTGCTCAAGCAAAAGTGTTGAGAGCATTACAAGAAAATAAGATTACTAGAGTAGGAGGAGATAAAGAAATTAAAGTTGATGTAAGAATTTTAGCAGCTACCAACAAGGATTTAAAAAAGGAAATTGAAAAAGGAGAATTTAGAGAAGATTTATTTCATAGATTAAGTGTAATTCCAATTCAAGTGCCATCATTAAATGACAGAAGAGAGGATATTCCTTTATTAGCAAATCACTTTATAAATTTGATATGTACAGATTATGGTATGCCTCTTAAAACTATAACAAAAGATGGAATTAAAGAGTTACAAAAGAAAGATTGGACCGGAAATATTCGTGAATTTAGAAACGTAATAGAACGTTTAATTATTCTTTGTGGTACCGAAATTTCGGATAAAGATGTAAAACAGTTTGCATAAAATATGTATTAGTATTTTTGTTTCAATTTAAGTGATGATTAAAGTAAGTATAGTAAGAAGTAAAAAAAGTGTAATGTTTTTAATGTTGCTTTTTACATCGTGCTTATTGTTTTCGCAAACTAAACCAAAAACTACTGAAGTAAAACCAGATAAGTACATTAAAGTAAATCATGCAAATAGGTTATTGTATGATAATACTTCTGGAATAGACGCTCAACGTTTGATAGGCGCAGTAGAATGTGAACATGATGGCGCTAAAATGTTTTGCGATAGTGCCTATTTGTACAATAGTAAAAAGTTAGAAGCATTTGGTCATATTTCTATTGTAAAAGGTGATAGTATATTTGTTTACGGAGATTCCTTAAGTTATGATGCCAATACTAAAATGGCTAATTTAAAAGGAAATGTAAGATGTATAGAAAAAGATATGACACTTACCACAAATATTTTGGTATATGATATTTCAAAATCAATTGCAAGTTATTATAACGGTGGAACAATTGTAAATAAAGAGAATACATTAGAAAGTAAACATGGCCATTATTATTCTTCATTAAAAGAATTATTTTTTCAGGATGATGTTGTATTGGTTAATCCTGATTATAAAATGCGCAGTGATTCATTAAGATATAATACTGTAACTAAGACATCTTATTTTATTGGCCCATCAATTATAACTAGTAAAGAAAATTATATTTACTGCGAAAATGGATGGTACAATACAGATAAAGAAATTTCAAGATTTAGTAAAAATGCCATTATAGTTTCAAAATCTCAAAAGCTTACTGGTGATAGCGTTTTTTATGATAGAAAAAAAGGTTATGGTAGAGCTACCAAAAATGTAAGGATTACTGATACTACAACTAAAACTATAATTACCGGAAATTTTGCAGAGCATTATGAAAAAACAGAAAAATCTATAGTTACTGATAATGCTGTATTTGCTAAACGCTTTGAAAATGATACTTTGTTTTTAGGTGCAGATACTTTAATGTATTATAAAACAGATAGCACTCATTCCTTTGTAAAGGCTTATAAACATGTTAGAATTTATAAAACAGATTTACAAGGTATTTGTGATTCTATAGGTTATTCATTACATGATTCTTTATTAAAATTATATAATTCGCCTGTGTTATGGACTACTAACGGACAAGTAACTGCTAAGCAAATAAATGTAACTGCTGGAGAAAGTGGAATTAAATTTTTTGAATTAAATTTAAATGCATTGGTAATTCAAAAAGCAGATAGTTTAGATGAAAATAAGTTTAATCAAATTACAGGGAAGCGCATAGAAGGTTATTTTTTGCATGATACTATTAGAAAATTAAATGTGCTAGGTAATGCTCAGATAATATATTACGTGAAAAATAAAAAGAATTTCAAAGGTGTAAACAAAACGGTTTGCAGTAATCTTACTGTTTGGTTCAATATTGATGGTGTTTATAAAGCGTCCTTTAGAAATAAGCCAGAATCAATCGTATACCCCTTAGCAGACGTAAATGATACAGAAATGCGTTTAAAAAACTTTGTATGGTTAATTAATAAACGGCCTAAAAATAAATATGATTTGCATGTCGCTAAAAGTAGTACTGAAACGAAATCTACAAAAAAATAATATTCTTTAATTTAACCTCAAAAAAAAACATCTTAGTATTTCTAAGATGTTTTTTATTTTAAGATAGTTAGTACTAACCTAAATATTGTTGTAATAATTTACTACGAGATGAATGACGTAATCTACGTATTGCTTTTTCTTTAATTTGACGAACACGTTCGCGAGTTAAATCAAATTTATCACCAATTTCTTCTAATGTTAATCCATGATTTAATCCAATACCGAAAAATAATTTCACAACATCGCGTTCTCTTTCAGTTAATGTAGACAATGCTCTATCAATTTCTTTTGATAAAGATTCCATTATTAAACCAGCATCTGCTTTTAATGAATCATGATTTACTAATACATCTAATAAAGAACTTTCTTCACCATTTGCAAAAGGCGCATCCATGCTTACATGACGACCAGATACTTTCATGGTATCAGATACTTTATCAATTGGTAAATCTAATAAGGTTGCAATTTCATCAGCACTTGGTTCGCGCTCATATTCTTGTTCTAATTTAGAATACGCTTTATTAATTTTATTTAATGAACCAACTTGATTTAAAGGTAAACGTACTATACGAGATTGTTCTGCTAAAGCTTGTAAAATTGATTGACGAATCCACCAAACAGCATAAGAAATAAATTTAAATC
>CALMMX010000157.1 GCA_937868545.1 uncultured Bacteroidota bacterium | reverse complement strand
ACGCATTCTTTGATATGTGCTATCGCTTAATGTTTGCGCGGGTGCTACAGTAATGCTGTCTCCAGTATGCACTCCCATTGGATCAAAGTTTTCAATAGAACAAATGATGGCTACATTATCATTTTTATCACGCAATAATTCTAGTTCATATTCTTTCCATCCAAGTACAGCTTTATCAATTAATACTTCATGTATGGGAGATGTTTGTAAACCTCTATTTAATAAGGCATCATAATCTTCTTTATGGTAAACAACGCTACCACCGCTACCTCCTAAAGTAAACGAAGGACGTATAACTAAAGGAAATCCGAATTCTTGAGCTATTGATTTCCCTTCTAAAAACGATTTTGCAATTTTACTTGGAGCCATTGCAACTCCAATTTCATTCATTCTAATGCGAAATAAATCACGGTCTTCGGTAACTTTTATAGCATCAATATCAACACCAATCATTTTTACCCCGTATTTTTTCCAAATGCCCATGTCATCGCATTTTAATGCAAGATTTAGAGCTGTTTGCCCACCCATTGTTGGTAGTACGGCGTCAATTTTACGTTCTTCAAGTATTTTTACAATAGATTTTACTTCAAGTGGTAATAAATAAATGTGATCAGCCGTTACCTTGTCCGTCATAATAGTTGCCGGATTTGAGTTAATTAATGTTACTTCAATTCCCTCTTCTCTTAGACTTTTAGCAGATTGAGAACCTGAGTAGTCAAATTCGCATGCCTGTCCAATAACAATAGGGCCAGAACCAATAATTAAAACGGATTTTATAGATGTATCTTTCATATTTTTTAGTTTTGAGTTTAGAGTTTTGAGTTCAGGGTTTATATGTTTAAAGTTTAGTAAAATTTGAATGTGTAATTAACTCAAAACTTTAAACTCGAAACTTATAACTGCCCACAAAAAAACAAACTTGGTAAAGATAAGCTAAGCATGATACTTTGAAAAAAAAAGATATTGACTAGTTATTGACTAAAAAACAAGATTTTTATAGCAACATGTTAATTTGGTTTATATTTATATAAATTTATTAAAGACTAATTTTCGTTTCAAATTTAATGAGATACATTATTTTAATATTATTTACTTTATTTTCTGTTTTGATTTTTGGTCAAAACGGTAGTTTGCTTGATGAATTTAATAAAATAGAGCAAAGTAATAATTATGAAAAAAATATTGTCGATTTAGAGGAACTTTTGAAAACGAATAATTTGGACAAGGATTTTTCTTTAAAAATACAAGTTCAATTAATCAATAATTACATTAATGTATTTCAATACGAAAAAGCTGCTGAATTTTGCCAAAAAGAAATACTTATAGCTAAAAAAAACAATCTCCCTTTGCATGAGGCAACCCTTTACCGTTATTTGGGTAATGTTTATTATCATTTAAAACAAATTGATAAAGCAGAGATATATTGGAAACAATGTTTACAAATAGCTGAAGAAAATCAGTATTATACGCTATTAATGCGTTGTAATCATAACATAGGAGTAATTGCTTTTGAGACTGAATCAAATTATGAAAAAGCTGAATTCTATTTTTTAAAGGCAATTGAATACGGAAAAAAAACTGTTTCAAATAAGCAGGAGAATTCTGGGAATAGCTACCGTTTATTAGCATCTACATATGATGTTACAGGAAGATACAAAAAAGCAGATAGTCTTTTTGTAATAACAACACAAATTTATAAGATGTATCATGATTCTGCAGGATTAGCAGAATCATTAACTTTTCATGCTCGCTTATATATTTCTATGCAACAATATGAAAAGGCTTTGGAGTTAAGTAAACAATCAATATCTATTGCGCAATTAATTAATAATGATGATTACCTACAAACGGCACTTTCAATTTATGTTCAGATTCAAATTGAATTGGGGAATTTTAAAGAGGCGTATACTGCTGAAAAGCAAATATTTGATATTGAAGTTTCTAAACATTCGAAAAGCCAAAAGAAATCCATTGCAGAATCTGAGGCTAAATTTAAAGTTGCGGAATTAAAAAGTAAACAAGAATTAAGCGAACTACAAACCAAGCAAAACAATTATAAATATGGTATTATTTTCATTGCCATTTTTCTTATTTCTCTTGGGTTAATAATTTTTATTTACCAAAAACGAATTGCTAAAAAAGAACAGGAATTAAAACTGAAAAGTTTAAGTGATGTGTATGATGCTGAAGAAAAAGAACGTTCGCGTATTGCAAAAGATTTGCATGATAATATGGGTGCTTATACTACATCCATTTTAGCTCAAATAGATATGCTCGAATATTCTGAAAACGCAATAAAATCTGATAAGCTTAATGACTTGCGGCATGATGCGGAGTTTATTATGTCAACCCTACGTGAAACAATTTGGATATTAAAGACAAAAACAATTTCTGTAAATCAATTTTTTGATTTAATAAGAATATATGCTGATAAACATTTAGTGAAAAATTTAGAACTAAGTGTTACTTATACTGATAATATTACTGAAGTAAAACAAATTAGCCCAACAGTAAGTTTAAATTTATACCGAATTGTTCAAGAGATTATTCAAAACATCATTAAACATGCTGAGGCAAAAAACATCATTTTCCACTTCAGTTCACAACAAAATATTTGTATAAAAATTGTGGATGATGGAAAGGGCTTTGATATAAATGGGTTATCTCGAAAAAGTGGGCTAGAAAACATGGAGCATAGAGCACAGGAAATCAATTATAAACTCATAATTACGAGTGAAATTGGTGTAGGTACAAGTTTCGAATTGGTTGAAACGCATAGCTAGTTGTTATTTTGTTTAAAACTGATTTGATAAATACTCGAAAGTGAGTATATAAAATAGGCACACTCTTCCTTATTTTTGTTTTATAAATTGGTTTAAAATGAAGTTAATTAAATACCCTCTTTTTTTATTTATATTACTAATGTTTATAGTAATTGCCTGTCAAAAAAAGGACACTACGCCTTTTACTGAAGAACCTGTGCAAGTTTACCCAACTTATTTTTACTGGTCAGATAATACAATTACTGGTTATGCATATAAAGCTGACTCTGCTTTTTGGAAATATGAAAATGGCTACACATCAATTAAAGCATATAAAGGTGGGCTAGCTAGAAATATGAAAATTAATTTTGAAGGAAATTTAAATTATGAAAATTCCTATGTTTATGCAATATATAATCCTTCAAATTTCACTGTAACCTCGAGCCCAGCTCTTGGATTTAAATACACTGATGGTGTAATTACTTATAGTAGTACATCAAGCAATGTGTTGCATATTTCCGATTCAAAATCGGTTACTACTAATGTAAATAATATTATTTCCGGACAGTTTAATAGTGTTTCTGTGAGTGGTTCAGGACCAATTAGTGTTATTTCTGGAACTTTTTTAAATCTCCCAAATAAAAATTAAATATGCGTAAACTAATAATAGTGTTTGTATCATATTGTTTTGGTTTGTCAGTATTAATAGGACAAACGCAAAATAATGATTCTATTAAAAGACTGAGTGAAAAGTCGGTGTTAAAAGATGAATTAAACAAACTTATTAATTCAAAACATTTAATGAAAGCCTCATTAGGTGTGTTTCAATCTAAGCCATCATTTATAAACAAAGCTATTGCTGCTGGACCATACAGAAGTTATTGGTATCATGATGGTTATTTTATTTTAGGAGTAGGCACAGGTAATTTTTTGAAACAAAGTGATTTTAGTCCACAATTTAAAGATACTGTTGCTTTTAATGATTTAAATATTGGGGCTAATTTTGCATTTAAAAAATTAAGTGTTGGGCGCAGATTGTGGGATATTAAAGGGATTTTATTAAGCCCTCAAATTGGAGCCACTTATAATAGGTTGTATTTTGATGGAAAAGCATATAGTGGAATTAAAATTATACCAAGTGCAAGTTTACAATTTCCTTATTTTGCAATTGATGCTCGTTTGAATGTTGATATTAGAGGAACTAAATCAAATCCAAATTTAAAAGGATTTGCTGTATATCCTGAAATTGGTTTTAGGTTAGATGGATTATACAATATCTTTGATCCTACATGGGTTCAAAATGGCCATTATGAAGGAACGAAAACATGGAATGAAGTTAGTTATAGAACGGAATCCTCTGTAGAGCGAAATTTAGATGGTAGTATGACGATTTATGAAACTACAATTAAGACAACAACTACTAAAACAGAGAATTATAATTTTGATGACATGGCTCGTAATGTTGGACCATTTTTAGCTGTAGGCCCTCGAGTGTGTTTTAATAATCAAGTTTATAGTGGCAAAACATTTATGGCAGGTATAGGTTACCATGCTCGTATGCCTATGTTTGGTGCTGATTTTACAGTTGATTTTGGTAAATTAGGTTTTGCTTCGTCGTATCAAAACAAAGAAACAATCTCAAATCCAAAACCAAGTAAAAACAAAATTAATAAAAATGATATTCGTTTTACTGGTACATACAATGCTACACGAATTGGTGGAAGAGGTAGTGTCGATCTTATTGATGTTTTAACAAAGTTATATTATAGAGGGCATTCTGAGGATGCAGGAAAAAAAGCTACAAAATTTACGCGCATCATTGGTGGTGTAGGTGGGGGGTATGCTATTGTTTCAAAACCTCATTTCGATCGTTCTTACGCTAATCAATATTTTGATTCTTTATATACTGCCGATTACACAGCACTTACAACACCTTATAATGCGGCTAAATACGGCGAAAATACTCCGTTTTTTACTTGGTTTGTTTGTTTGGAAGTTGGCGCTGTACAATGTAGTGTAGAATGGTATCGTTATAAATATGCGCCATTAGCCAATGTGCAAACAATAACAATTGGTTATATGTTGCCATATAAACGAATTATTAAACGATTTAGAACTTTAAAAACAATGAAGCAACAATTAAAAGATTAATTAGATGAAATTTTATTATTTATATACGAAATTAAGGTCAATGTATGTTTTAATACTGTTTACATTGGTAATACTATTTACTCAAAGTGGATACTGTGGTGATGGTAAACCTAAGCCTAATCGATTGGCATTTATTAATAAAATAAATCCTAGTGATAACAATTCTGGGTTGACTGAAATTAATTATTTGTTTGAAGTAGGAGGATATTTTGGAATTGATTTTATTAATTCGCACGGAGAAAATGAAAATTTTACGAATTTTAGTGGATTACAGAGTCAATTAAAAATAAAAAAAATTATGTTATCTGTTGATATGATACATTTTAATAGACTAGTCGATGATAAACAATTAATCCCTTCATTTTTTAGTAATACCTATAAAATAAGTTATGGCAATGCTGCCGCCATTTCAATTGGATATAGTGACAATAAATGGGTGAGCGGTTTTAGTGCAGTGAGTTACGAAGGCACTGTGGGAAGTAAAACATATATTAATGATGCTCAGGGTAATAAATTTTATGCAAAAAATGCATTATTAAAATACAGTGCTCCAAG
>CALMMX010000156.1 GCA_937868545.1 uncultured Bacteroidota bacterium | reverse complement strand
AATAAAAATTATTTAATAAAAAAATAAAGATGGCTGAGGACATTATTGTTTTAGGGGAAACCAAAGAAGAGAATTATAGCTCCTTGTTATTACAAATAAAAGGCTTAATAAATGGTGAAGAGGATGTTATTGCCAATATGGCAAATATTTGTGCAGCTTTAAAGTTTGGTATGAACTTCTTTTGGGTTGGCTTTTATATCGTAAAAAATGATATTTTGGTGCTTGGGCCATTTCAGGGTCCAGTTGCGTGCACAAGAATACAAAAAGGAAAAGGTGTGTGTGGTACAGCTTGGGATAAAAACGAAACAATTATTGTAGATGATGTAGATTCATTTCCTGGACATATTGCATGCAGTTCGCAATCAAAATCAGAAATTGTTATACCAATTATAAATAAACAAAATGATGTAGTTGCTGTTTTAGATATTGACAGTGATTTATATAGCACATTTGATAAAATAGATGCAAAGTATTTAAGTGAATTAACCCAAATGCTAGTATTTTAATAATTGTTACATTTGTATATTAAAAGTTAATTTAATAATTAGTTAGTATTAAGTAATTAAAGAAAACAACATGGAAATAAAACGTGTATTTGATATTTTAGAATTATATAAAAAAGAATTTATTAAAGATGATATTTTATGTTCTAAAGTAAATAAACAATGGAAAAAATATAGCAGCCAAGATTTTATTAATTATAGTAATTGGGTTAGCTCTGGTTTATTGGCATTAGGCTTAACTAGTGAGGATAAAATCGCTATCATTTCAAATAATAGGCCTGAGTGGAATTTTTGTGATTTTGGTTGCCAACAAGCAAATATTGTTACTGTTCCTATTTTTCCAACCATTAGTAACCATGATTTACAGTTTATTATAAACCATGCCGATGTAAAAGCTATTTTTATTTCAGATAAAATAATTTTTTCTAAACTATCAGCCATTGAAAAAGAAATTCCAAATGTAAAGCATATTATTAGTTTTAATGGAGTTGAGGGAACAATGGCTTTTACTGATTTTATTGAATTTGGAAAGAAGCATGAATCCAAAGAAAAACTAGAAGCAATAAAGCAAACTGTATTACCTGAAAGTTTATTGACTATACTTTACACTTCAGGTACTACAGGTGTTCCAAAAGGTGTAATGATTACCCATCATAATTTGGTAGCAAATGTTATTGGTTGTCAAGATTTTGCTCCATTTTCAAGTACCTGGAGGGCATTAAGCTTTTTACCTTTAAATCATGTGTATGAGCGTATGGTTTGTACACTGTATTTATATAAAGGAATTTCTGTTTATTATGCCGAAGGTATTGAAACCATAGGCGATAACTTAAAAGAAGTTCAACCACAAATTTTTGTTTCAGTTCCACGTTTAATAGAACGCGTTTACGAAAAAATTACCGCTACAGGTGAAAAACTAACTGGCTTTAAACGTAAAATTTTTGATTGGAGTATGCGTATTGCCAATAAATACGAACCAAATCACAATTTTGGTTTGTTTTATAATTTGCAACATAAAATAGCTGATAAATTAGTGTTTAGTAAGTGGAGAGATGCTGTTGGTGGTAAATTAGTTTGTATAGCATCTGGTGGCGCAGCACTTAATCCAAAATTAGAACGTATTTTTTTATGCGCAAATATTATTTGTTTGCAAGGTTATGGTTTAACAGAAACATGTGTAGTTGTTAGTGTAAATCAGTATGGTGATGATAGAATAAGGGTTGGGACATGTGGTATTGTTGTAGAAGGAACTGAGGTTAAAATTGCTGAAGAAGACAGTGAAATTTTGGTTAAAGGTCCAAGTGTGATGTTAGGGTACTACAAAAACCCAGAGGCTACATCAGAAGCAATTGATTCTGACGGATGGTTTCATACTGGTGATGTTGGAACTTTTGTTGAAGGAAGGTTCTTAAAAATTACAGATCGTAAAAAGGAAATATTTAAAACGAGTTCTGGTAAATACATTGCGCCTTTGATGATAGAAAATAAATTAAAGGAATGCAGATTTGTAGAACAAAGTATGATAGTTGGCGAAAATCAAAAATTTGCCTCAGCTATAATTGTACCTTCATTTATTAATTTCAAAGAATATTGTAAAGACCATGGAATAACATGGACAAACAACGCTGAAATGAGTAAAAATGAAGAGTTAAAACGCATTATTAATGAACATGTAAAAGCAATGAATAAAACCCTTGCTCCTTATGAACAATTAAAACGCGTAGCTTTATTAGAAAAAGATTGGTCGGTAGATGGTGGAGAACTTACCCCAAAAATGAGCTTGAAACGTAAAGTGATTAAGGAAAAGAATATGGATGCTATAAATAAGATATTTGCTGTTGAAGATTAATTTTAACTGATGCATCCTATATCTAAATTATTAACGGCATGGTATAAAAACAATAAAAGAGATTTACCTTGGCGCCACACAACCGACCCCTATAAAATTTGGTTATCTGAGGTTATTTTGCAGCAAACACAGGTTATTCAAGGGTTAAATTATTATTTAAAATTTATTGAAAATTTTCCAACAGTAGCTGATTTAGCAAAAGCTCCCGAGGATAAAGTTATGAGTCTTTGGCAAGGACTTGGTTATTATTCGCGTGCTAGGAATTTGCACCATGCTTCTAAAGAGATTTATAAAAATTATAAAGGCGTTTTTCCTAATACTTATAACGAAATTAAAGCTCTAAAAGGAATTGGTGATTACACAGCTGCGGCAGTTTCTTCTTTTGCGTTTAAATTACCTTATGCTGTTGTTGATGGCAATGTTTACAGGGTTTTAGCGCGAGTGTTTGAAACTGATACCCCAATTAATTCATCTGAGGGTAAGAAAGAATTTCAGTTGTTGGCCGATGAACTTTTAAATAAAAATAAGCCAGATATCCATAATTCAGCAATAATGGAATTAGGCGCTTTGGTTTGCAAGCCGCAAAATCCACAATGTAGTATTTGTCCAATTAATTTGCACTGTTTAGCTTTTCAAAATCAAACAGTTTTAAATTTTCCTGTAAAAACAAAAAAGACAAAAATTAGAGATCGATATTTTAACTATTTAGTTTTTAATTATAAGGAACAACTATTTATTAAAAAACGAATTAGTAAAGATATTTGGCAAAATCTGTATGAGTTTTATTTAATTGAAAGTGATAAAGAAATAAGCACAGAAGAGTTGTTTTTAAATGAATTTTTAAAGAAGTTGAAGAAAAAAACAATCATTTTATCAATTACTAAACTACCAAAACATATTTTATCTCATCAACACATTTACTCAACATTTTATGAATTAGAGTTAAACGAAGCAATAAATCTGGAAGGATTTGTAAAAGTTAAAAAGTCAGATCTTCATAAATACGGCACCCCCCAACTTATTCAAAAGTATTTATTAAAAAAGAAATAGAGTAGCGTAACTGTAAACGCTTTGTTTTTTATATATTTGAGGCTCACAATTATTGTAATGGTAAAGAAAATACTTTTTAATATTTTAATCTTTTTTTCTTTATCATCTGTTGGCCAAAAAGACTCTTTATACACTGCAAAATCGATTTTTAACGGTCATTTATTAACTCCAATACATAAAGACCCTATTTTTAATAATTATGATTTATTAATTTGGCCTATAATTGTCATTTTTATTTCCTTGGTAATTTTTGTTTCTGTTAGAGTATCAGATTCCAAGAAAATTGCAGAATTAGTTATTTCTCCATTTAGTATTCAGGTTTCTAAGCAATTGTTTCGCGAAGACTATAAATTAAACAAACGAATACCTCTATTTTTAAGCATTAATTTTATATTATTAATTTCATTTTTAATTTATGAAACTAATAGGTATTTTAATAATGCGTTATTTACAGAATATGGTTCATTTGCTCAGTTTTTGCTATTTATTTTAATTGTATTTACGGTATATTTAATTAAGTTTTTAGTTACAAATTTCTTATTTCTGTTTTTAAGTATCAGTGAATTAGGTAAAGAGTATTTGTTTAACGTTTTAGTTTATAGCCATACTTTATCTATAATATTATTTCCCTTTATTATTTTACTGCACTTTTCGCATATACCAGCCTATTTTATTCTTTACCCTGCTTTAATTTTATCTATCGGATTTTATCTTTTAAGGCTAATTAGAACATTAATTATTTCATACTCAGAACAAAACATAGGAATTGTTCAGATTTTTATGTACTTTTGCACTTTGGAAATTCTGCCTCTTTTAGTTCTAATAAAGTTTCTATTAATAAATTTTTAAGTATTTATTTTTTATATGCCAATAAAGAAAAAAAAATCGGTAAAAGTAAATGTTGCCAAAGCAAAAAAAAGTAACGTTGCTAAGAGCAGTAAAAAATCAGTAATAGTAAAAAAAGCTATCATTAAAAAGAAACAAGCGCCAGTTAAGAAAGTTGCAGTAAAAAAGGCACCAGCTAAAAAAGTTGTTTTAAAAAAAGTTGCAAAACCACTATTAAAAAAAGTTGCTAAAAAATCTTTACCAAAAAAGGTTGTAAAGCAAAAAGTAAAGCCTGCTGCTAAGAAGATAGTAGTAAAAAAGAAGTTAGTTAAACCTGTTGTAATAGTAAAACCAACAAAAGCTATTGTTAAGCCTGTATTGGCTGAAAAAGCAGTTAAAAAGGTAGTTAAAGCACAAAAAGCAGAAGCGCCAATTTTACCTGTAACTGAAAAAACAGTTAAAATAGGGGTTAAAACACGTAAACAACTTATTGCTACGCCGCCACAACCAGTTATTGAAGTTGCTAATTATCCAAAATCAAAAGTTAAAACAATTTTAATTTCTCAGCCAAAACCCGAAAACGATAAAAACCCGTATTACGATTTGTCGAAGAAATATAATTTAATTGAAACATTCCGTCAATTTATAAAAATAGAAGGTTTGCCTGTTAAAGATTTTAGAAATCAAAGAATTGACATTTTAGAGCATAAAGCTGTAATATTAACTAGTAGATTGGCTGTAGATCATTATTTTAGAATGTGTAACGAAATGAGAGTTACAGTTCCAGAATCAATGAAATATTTTTGTATCAATGAAGCAACAGCTTATTATTTGCAAAAATACATTCAATACCGTAAACGTAAAATATTTTTCGGACATCAAACCATTAGAGATTTAGTTGATGTTATAAGAAAAAATAAAGAAGAAAAATTTTTATTACCCGCATCTGATGTTCATAAAGAGCAAATTTGTGAGTTTTTAGATGCAATAAGCATTAAATACACAAAAGCTGTAATGTATAGAACCGTTAGTGCAGATTTATCGGATATTAAAAATTTAAATGAATATGATTTACTAGCATTTTTTACTCCAGCTGGAATTAATTCATTAAAACAAAATTTCCCTAATTTTAAGCAAGGTAATACTCGTATTGCTTGTTTTGGTTCTGCAACTGCAGAGGCTTTAAAAAAGAACGGTTATCGTTTAGATATTTATGCGCCAAACCCAAAAAACCCTAGCATGTCAGGAGCTATTGATGAATATTTAAAAGAGGCAAATAAGAGGTAATAAGATTATTATCAAAACTCTTTTTAATCTATTTTTAATTATTTCTAAATTATGTTTTCTTTTTTAAAAATAGAGCGTTTGTGTAGCAAAAAAGCTATAGACACTTTATTTTCTAGTGGAAAATCGAAAACGCATTTCCCAATAAAATTAATTTATAAAATTTCAGAATTTGAAAGCCCTTTTCCTGTAAGAGCAATGTTTGTTGTACCTAAAAAAAAGCACAAAAGAGCTAATAAAAGGAATACAATAAAAAGACGAATGCGAGAGGTCTATAGACTAAATAAAGCAAATCTTTATCAAAAATTAGACAATAAAAAGTATGATGTTATGTTTTTGTATTTAAGTAATGAAGTACTTGAATACAATGTAATAGAATCTTCAATAAAAATATTGCTAAAAGAACTAGAGGAAAAAAAGTAAATTTCTTCCTCTAGTTTTATTATTACTTAAATACGTTAATAGTTCCTTTTAAGTTATAGTCTTTGGTATCTAATCCTTTGGCGTTAATTATGTAAAAATAAGTACCATCAGTAACGTAATTTCCACCTTTTGTTTTTCCGTCCCAAATCATTTTACCATTATCGTTTCCTTCAAACATCTTTAAGCCCCATCTGTCAAAAACAGTCATGTTAATTTCACCCATATTAATACAGTCTAAATAGAAAGTGTCATTTTTACCATCACCATTAGGAGTAAACACGTTCGGAACCGTTAAAAATGAAACTAATTCTACATAAATTAATCTAACTGCTGTATCAACACAAAAACCTTTAGTAGCAGTTAAAACAACAGTATAAGTACCTTGGGTGTTATAAACAGTAGAAGGATTATTTGTAGTGTAAGTTGTACTAGAATTACCTAAATTCCAACTATATGAAGTTGGTAAAGG
>CALMMX010000155.1 GCA_937868545.1 uncultured Bacteroidota bacterium | reverse complement strand
AAGTATTATAAATTATTTAAGAAAAAATAGTTTCTTATGGGATTAGAATTATGTGTTTATGATTTTAACGAAGATTTTGATGAGTTACCAAATTCTTTAATTAGTATTGAGACTTATATGAAATCTCCTACAACTTGGAAGGCTGATTTACATGAAATATATATTATTTTTGATGAATTGCCCCTGAGAATTAATGAAGATATAAATAGTTTTGGAGTTTTTGTAAATGTTTTACCACAATTGCAAGAAATTGTAGATAGGTTAACTCAAAACAAATTTGCATTATTAAGAACTGTTGGTGAATACACTGCTATATTTTATATTTTTGAGCCAATTGGCGAAAAGGTTTTATTCTCTACATATAATAAATTACCTTATGAATATTTAAGCTATTTCCCATTGGAGAAATCTCCTATGTTTTTTATGGATGGAAGAAATCAAAAAAAACTTTTGTATGATTTTGTTGAGGCTGATAAAATAATGAACTACCCTGATAATTCTCAGCATGCAATAAATACTCATGTTAAAAATTTTGAATTAAATTATCTAAGCTTAATAGCAGATTTAAAAAAACAAATTGAATTGGGGGATTTATTAATTAAACTCTAAATCAATGGCAATTGATTTTATGTTTTCTTTCGTTAAAGTTTCAATACCAGGTATATCATAGTATTTAACAGAAGGACAATAATTAATAATCGCATTTTTCACTTCGTTTTCAAAACTGCCATTAAATATAATACTGTGTATTTTATAATTTTGAAATAATAAATACTGTATTGATAATAACGAATGATTAATACATCCTAAGTAATTACTAATTACTAAAATAATTTCACAATCAATAGCTTTTGCAATATCAATTACAAATTCTTTATTGTTAATTGGAACTAAAATTCCTCCTGCACCTTCAATAATTAAATGTTTTTGGGTTGAAGGTTTTTTTATGTTTTGTAAATCAATATTTACACCTTCTTTACTAGCTGCAAAATGGGGTGATAATGGTGCTTCAAGTAAATAAGCTTCGGGGTGAATTACTGTTTTGGTATTACTAATTAAATCTTTAATAGTTTCAGAATCTTTGCCTTCTATAGTACCACTTTGTATAGGTTTCCAATAATCTGCCTGCAATGCTTCGGTAATTATTGCAGATACAATGGTTTTGCCAACATTGGTTCCAATCCCAGTTATAAAGTAATTCATTTATTAAAAAGATTAATGTATTGATTTTTTATAACATCAACATTTAGTTTTTGTTTAATATAGTTAATACAAGATGTTGATTGTTCATCAAATTGCGTTTGATTTAATAAACACAATTCTTCTATTGCTTTCTTAAATTCATTACTATTATCTAACGAAATATCATATCCAACATGTTCAGATGAAAGTTCTCTCCATGGCGTTTGGTCTGATAATATTACCATTCTACCATGTTGCAATGTTTCTACAATGATATGACCATAATTTTCGTTTAAAGTTGGTAAAAATAATGCATGATAATTTTGTACCGTACTTCCAATTTCATGTGGTTTTAAAATGCCTTTATAATTAAAGGTGATATTTTGTGGTAGTCCTTTAGCATTAGTTTTACAAGTTTCCCAATAGTTAGCATCTTCTATAGGCCCAAAAACATCTAATTCAATTTTATAATTTGAAATTGTTTTTAAAACCTCTATGGCATAATTTAAATTCTTCTTTTCCGAAATCCGAGAAATGAAACACAGTTTTAATGTGTTTTCATTTTTTAGTATTGTTTTTATTTCCTTTGCGCTATTTGGTAAATTAGAAATCTCAACAATTGAAGCATCATTTCCAATTCTCTTTTTTATTTCCTTAGTTTCTTGTGCTGATGTTGATTGCCATGTAATACCTTTTACCAATCCAATGCATTTAGCATAAAAAATAAATAATCTTTTTTTTACGGGCTTAATCGCCAATGCTCCATCTCCAAGCATGCCACGGGGAGCTAAAATTATTTTTGAATCAATAATTTTTTTTCGTTTCCATTGTAATGGTATAATACTGAAAAATTTTGAGTATAAACTGTTTAAGTATATAACATCGTGTGGCGTTTGTTTTACAATTTCTAAAATGTAGGCTTCAGTAATGTTTTCAGGACTAATATAAAATACATCTCTTTCTTCAAATCGTGTCCATTTATTAGCAACTATAGTGTCGTATGCCTTATCAGTTTTAAAATCTCTATCTGTTGTAATAATTTTAAAATTAAAATCATTACCTAATTCTTTTGTTAGTGTTGCAACTGATTGTATAGGACCACCTGCCATATAGCCAGGTAAAAACCAATCGCAAATTATTAATATGTTTTTTTTAGCACTCAATATGGTTAGTTTTTATCCAATTGTTTAATACTACTAAATGCCAAACACGGCTCCAAGTTATTTTTGGGTCGTTATTTAAAAAACGATTCCATACAAGTAATACTGCATCTCTGTTTACAAAACTTAATTTCGAAAGTTGCGCTATATTCTCTTCACAAAATTCTTTTAAATCGTCTTTTAACCAGTTTTTCCAAGGTAGAACAAAGCCCATCTTTGGTCGGTTTACAATTTCTGATGGTAATAAATCTCCTAATGCATCAACTAATAGCTTTTTAGAAGTATGTGGGTATTTATAATCATCTTTTATACTCAATGCAAATTCTACTAACTTATAATCTAAAAATGGAACTCTCACTTCTAAAGCAACGGCCATACTCATTTGATCTGCATCGCGCAATAAAATATTTTGCATGTATGTTTTTATTTCAAATAATGATACTCGGCTCAATTTATGAGTTTTATCTGTTTCACAATTTTTTATAATCTGCTGTATAAACGCCGAATCGTTATATTGTTTTTTTAGTAATGATTTATAATCAGATTGATTAAATAATTTGCGGTTTGTAGGGTAGGCGGTAAATCCATTAATAGTATCAAGATTTAAAATTTCAGAAGTTTTATCGCCTTGTATAGATTTTTTCTTAGCAGCTAAAAGCTTTCCGGCAATACTTTTTGCAGGTATAGCATTAAGCCATGCTTTTTTTTCTAATTCTATAAATCGTTTAAAAATATCGTAACCTGCAAATAATTCATCACCTCCTAATCCCGATAATGCCATGGTGATACCAGCATTTTTTGTTGCTTTAGAAACTATATAACTATTTGGGCCATCGCCACTTGGATGATCTATTGCATTAAGAGCTTCTGGTAATTGTTTTAAAAAATCATCAGGACTTAATTTAATTTCGTGATGTTGTGTATTGAATTTTTTAGCAATTACCTGGGCATATTTAGCTTCCGAAAATTCACTTTCATCAAAACTAATATTAAACGTTTGAATTTTATCTGTAGAAACTTTACTCATTAATCCCACAATGGCACTACTATCAATTCCTCCCGACAAAAATGTGCCAAATGGAACATCTGCTACTAGGCGTCGTTCAACAGCTTGTGTGAGTAATTCATTTACTTTTTCAGTTGTTTCTTTATACGTTAGCTCTTCTTTTGATTTTGCGAATTTTGCAATGTTCCAATAAGAACTAATATTAAATGCATTTGTTTGTGTATTAAATTCAATAGTATGTGCAGGAAGTAGCATATTCACATCTTGCAAAATGGTATTGGGTGCATGCACTGTTGTGTATTGAATATACTCAGCAACCGATTTTTGATTCAGTTTTTTTTCTATTAAATCTGATTTTAATAGTGCCCTTATTTCTGATGCAAATAATAATGTGTTATTTTTAAATTGATAATAGAGTGGTTTAATTCCCATTCTATCGCGAGCTATAAAAAGTTGTTGTTCTTTTGTATCCCAAATAGCAAAGGCAAACATACCATTAAAGTAGTTTACACATTCTTTTCCCCAGCGCAAATAAGATGCTAGAATAACTTCGGTATCAGTATTAGTTTTAAAAAAGTAAGGTAATTGCGATGTCCCAAATTCTGAACGTTGTAATGAAAACTTTAAATCTTTATAGTTGTACAATTCACCATTGTAAACCATAATGTACCTGCCATCTTGCGACACAAAGGGCTGGTTTCCTGCTTCTGATAAATCTATAATAGATAAACGTCTATGCCCTAAATAACAATTGTCATCATGCCAAATTCCTTGCGAATTAGGACCTCGGTGAGCAATGTCATCTGTCATTTTTTGAATTGCACTATCAGCTTTAATTCCATTATTAAGATTTAAGCCTACTATTCCTGCAATTCCACACATATTTTTTAGTAATGTTTTAAATTAAATTATATGCCAATAGATTTTAAGTATTTCTCATTTGTCATCATTCTTTTAATCCCTTCTTCAATACTTATTAAATCACGACCTAAAATACTTTTCATTTTGCTATTATCGGGTTGTCTGCGCGTCATATCACCTTCTTTTAAAGGTTCTAAATGAATAATCTTAGATTTACTATTAGCCATTTTAATAACCAATTGCGCTAATTCTAAAACCGACATTAATTTATCACTACCAATATTTACAACATCATTTACTAAAAGTTGTTTATTCATAATGGTAATACAAGTATCTACAGTATCATCTACATAAGTAAAGGTTCTAGTTTGAGAGCCATCTCCATATATAGTGATATCTTGATTTTTTAAGGCAGCTGCTAAAAATTTTGAAACAACAAAATCAGTGCTTTGGTTTGGTCCGTAGGTATTAAAAAATCTGAATATTGTATATGGTAAACCAAATTCTTGCTGGTAACTTCTAAAAAAACATTCACCCACATTTTTCACAACAGCGTATGGAACTCTAGAATTTAATGGCGTCCTGTGCTCATGCTGTGGAAGTTCAACTGGTTCTCCATAAACTTCTGAAGAGGATGAAAAATAAACATGTTTAACCGTTGAGTTTTTCGATAAATCTAAAATATGTTTAATACCAGAAATATCATCTAAAACACTCACAGGGTTTTCTTGTGTGCGTATAACACCAACAACAGCTGCAAAGTGGAACACATAATCAAAATTATGAGATTGGATAATTGATGAAATTTCATTGTAATTATTTACATCGGCCTTTATGAATTTCCAATTAGTAAAATCATTACTCGGTAATTTTGATAAATATCCAGTAGATAAATTATCAACTACAATAACAAAATTATTTTTGTCTTCAATTAATTTTTGAACTAAAGCGCCTCCCACATTTCCTGCACCACCAGTAACTAAAATTTTCATTCTTTATTTTTTTTACATGGCTAATATACTAAAATATTGAGTGAATTTATTGTTTTTTAACCTTATTAAAACCTTGTTTTATCGATGGATTTTAACAGTTATGGTTATGATCCGCTATACCTCAAGAAACCTAGCAACTATATTTTGAATGTAAAGCGAAATATTCTCTAAGAAAATATTTTTTTTCTAAATAATCAATTATTCGATATTTTAATGCAATTTTGTTAAGTTGTGTGCATGATATTTATACAAAGTTAAAGTCGAGGTTGTTTACGAAATAAAAAAATTTTAAATTATGATAAGTATTTCTAAAGGACTATTTAGAAGTGTTTTTAATGCTGTGGTATTTTTCATACTGGGTGTAATTTCTTTATACTTTTCAATTGGTGGATTTGTTATTCTTTATCCTTTTGCATTGGCTTTGTTAGTAATGTCGGTTTGTTTTACAGGATTTGATTTTAAAACCGATTTAAAAAAATATAGAGAATATTATACCATTTTTGGGTTTAAGATTGGACGTTGGAAATCATATGAAGAGTATTGTTTTATTACCTATCATGCTGTTATACTAAGTCAACCCATTATTGAAAATCCTGCTCCAAATTCAAACTCAAGCCTTTCAGGTTTTCATGGCGATACGATTGATTATGAATATAAATCTTTTAAATTATTACTCTTAAATAAGACTCATACTAAAAAAATATTTATAAAATATACTATGAGTTTAGATGACACTAAGAAAATTGCTCAATATTTATCAGATAAATTGAATATGGAAATTGTAAGGTATAACCCTCCTACAACACGATCAAGGCTTGTTAGAAGAAAATAGGAGTATTTTCTTATGGTTATTTTGCCTTTTCTTTAATCCATGAATCCAAATTCAAGGATAGATTTGTGTGTTTTTGTTTGATATAAATATAATTATAAATAAAAGTTTTAATATTTTGGATTTAATGAATTTTTGTTATTGATTTTGTAACGACTGGCTTATTGAGTCCAAAATAATTTTATTCAGTGATATTAAGTAATAATTTTTTATCATTTCAATTATTTTCAATTCATCATATGCATTATTATTATCATTATTTAATTTAGCTACTATTGCATGTATTTTTGTTTCGTCGAAGTAAAACTTACTTGAAGGAAATGATTTAATTTTTTTATTCAGCTTACTAATCTTGGAATTTAAAGAGTCAATGCTCTGAGTATTGTATTTATATATAAAGTCTTTATCTTTCCAATTTTTTATTTGAAAAATTTTGATAGTATCAGCATCAAAAAAATTATTCTTCCCATTTTCCAGCTTAAAAATAAAGGCGCAACAGAATGATCCAAAATAGTTGTAAACATTATCGTCAAATTCTTCAAATAATTTAATCTGCAATTTAATAGTAGTGTTGTTCGAAGATATACTTATTATACTTTTATTTGAAACATGTATACATTTATTATTTGTTTTTATTAATTCTATAAGTTCTATATAAGATTTATTAGAATCTATTTGCTCGCAACTTTGAATAAAGCTGATAAATAATAAAGCTAGAACAATTAAAATTATTTTTTTAATTCTAGTTCCCATGTTGATATTATTTCTTTTCCTTTTTTGGTGAAATTATAATTTATTTTTGTTTCTCAACTAGCTCCGCAAGATTTTGTGCGGTTGAAATAGCGAAGTTAATAATGTGTTAGTTATTGATAATTGTTTTACAATACAAATATATACTTTCCTAGTAATTGTTTGTGGTTAATTTAAATTAGTGCTTCAATGACGGCCTTGTTAAAAATGAGTTGCAGTTATTAAATTTATAAAGAATCTACTTTTGTTTGCTGCCCAAAACAGTAGAATGAGGCAAAGGTTAACAGCCATATAAAATGGGTTTTCATTTCTATTACCTAACCAAATTTAAATGGCCTTTAATTTGAATATATTCGCCTCTTGCGTTTTTATATTCAATTAAATAAATAAACACATCGTCAGTTGTATTTTTTCCGTCCCAACCTTGTGTATCGCTGTTTGTTTCAAAAACTCTTGTGCCCCAGCGGTCAAATACAGTTACTCTGTAATCAGTTTTTTCTACATATTGTGCAATTGGTAACCATATTTTATTTATTCCTTTTGGAGCAAAGGCATTTGGTACAAATATTTCTGCCTCAACATAAGCATCAGCAACATTAGAATTTGCTTTATCTATAAATCCATAAATATTTCCAGCACCTTCAACAGCCTCAACATAGTATGAAAATTTACCTTGATCACTCGAAAAATCTTGTACATCATCGGTATAAGTCTTAGTACCCGATGAAACATTTGCAATAGGAGTCGGTTCAAAAGTCCCATTTATTGCTCTGTAAATATTATACGAATTCACACTGCCTAACCAAGTTGAATAATCATCCCAAGTTAAGGTATTATAAAATATATTACTGTTGTCATTACTTACATGTAATAAAATAGATTTAGATGTATTGCTTATTAAGCTTGGGTTTCCGCAGCTATCTGATATTTGAATTTTATAGTAATAAGGTTTTTCAGATGTGTTTACATCAGTATCTATAAATACCTGCAAAGTGCTAGTGGAATAAGCTTGATATCCAATTTGGTTAAAAGTAATTCCATCAACCGATTTAAAAATGGTAGCGCCTTTATATACTTTAGTATTATCAATTGTATAACTAACTTCTATTTGTTTATTTAAATTCACATTTACAGATTTTAAATAAACATAACTTGGTCCACTTGGCGCTTTTGCAAACACACATGCTTGGTTCGAAATTGCTGAAATACTCTTATCGCTATTTCTTACTCTAATAAAATAACAGTAGTTATCACTAGGGTTTAACGAAGAATGAGTGTAATTTGTACTTGTTAATGTATTAATAACACTTGCAACTCCACCGTTTATTGAACAGTAAATATCATATTCTAAAAAGCCGTTTAGCATATGATCGTAAGTATTCCAAGTTAATAAAGCACTTCTCGAACATAAATCATACTTTGCGGTTAAAAATAGAGTGTTTTGTTCGGTAGTATTTACTATACTTTGTAAACCCAAGTTATTACAACTATCATAAGCAAGTATGCAATATTTTTCTGAACCTGTACTTGCAGTTGAAGTTGGATTGGTGTAAGAAGTATTGAACCTGCCTACTACATCCGCCACAAACGACCAAACTCCTGTAAATTTAAATACATGATAACCAATACAATCTGCCGCTTTTGATGGTTCCCAGCCCAATGTGGCTAAACCTAAGGCATTTACACTTACTGAATCTAAAATTGGAATTTCGGGTGGCGTTAAATCATGAAATAAGTCACCATCAATGTTTGATTGTGATGTGCAACCCATAGCGTCTGAGGTTGTTACTTTATAATTGTAAAATATATCACAAATAGAAATGCTATCATCTTTATAAATTTGACTTGTGCCATTATATAAGGTGGTCCAAGCCAAACTTGGATCTTGTCTTTCTACAATATATGAATTTGAGGCTGTGGCTAATAAAGGAGTTCGTGTTGCGTTCCAGTTTAAAATAGCCTGACCACCTGGATTAACTAAATTAACAAAAATAGAGCGCAATGTATCAGATGGTAGTGACGAACTTACACCACTATAAATAGTTTTAATATAATAATACTGTGATTGTACATTTCCTGCACCAGTAACGTGCAAATAGGTGTTTTGAGTATAAGTATTAATACTTGTAACTAATGTAAAAGGACCAGAAGAAATAGGGGCAGTATAAATTTCATACCTTGTAAATAAACCCAATGGATCTGGCGGAATTACCCAGTTTAAGGTAATATTACCCAATGTATTTACAGATAAACATCTTAATGATGGCGCATTTACTTGAGCTCGTGCATGCTTATTAAAACATACATTCAATAAAATGAATAAATATAATAGTGTTTTTTTCAAATAAAATTTAACTAAATAGCTGTAATACAGTTACAAAGAAACGAAATTATTAACGGTTTATTATATGTAAGACTCTAAAATTATTAAAATGTGCCTTTTAATGAGTAAGTAACAACAATTTGAATATTTTTGTACCCAAATTATAACAATTTAATTATGCAACAAGCTTATATCATTAATGGAGTTAGAACCGCAATAGGAAATTTTGGTGGTACTTTATCTACAATTAGAACCGACGATTTAGCAACTTTTGTTTTAAAAGAGCTAATGAAAAATAATCCAAGTGTTAATTGGAACGAAGTTGGTGATGTAATAATGGGTTGCGCAAACCAAGCCGGCGAAGACAATAGAAATGTTGCTCGTATGGCTAGTTTAATGGCTGGTTTGCCAATAACAGTTCCTGGCCAAACTATAAATCGCCTTTGCGCTTCTGGTTTAGGAGCAACGGTTGATGCTGCTAGGTATATACAAACTGGCGACTCCGATTTAATGATAGCTTCTGGTGTAGAAAATATGACCCGTGGACCTTTAGTAATGGGCAAAGCAAGCTCTGCATTTGGAAGAGACCAACAATTATTTGATTCAAGTTTTGGATGGCGTTTTATTAATCCAAAAATGAAAGAACAATTTGGAGTAGATGCAATGGGCGAAACTGCTGAAAATGTGGCAGAAATGTATAAAATTAGCAGAGAAGATCAAGATGCATTTGCACTTTGGAGTCAACAAAAAGCAGCAAAAGCAATAGCTTCTGGTCGTTTTGAAAAAGAAATAGCGCCAATTGAAATTACACAAAAAAAAGGAGATGCTTTGGTATTTAAAACCGATGAATTTGCTAAACCAAATACAACATTAGAAGGCTTACAAAAACTTAAACCATCATTTAGAAAAGAGGGAACAGTAACAGCTGGAAATGCATCTGGACTTAACGATGGCGCAGCAGCAATTTTATTAGCTGGTGAAAAATCAATTAAAGCCTATAATTTAAAACCATTAGCTCGTATTGTAAGTAGTGCAGTAGTTGGTGTTGAACCACGAATTATGGGTTTAGGGCCAGTTGAAGCCGCAAACAAAGCCTTAGCAAAAGCAGGTCTTACTTGGAATGATATTGATATTATTGAATTAAATGAAGCTTTTGCAGCACAAGCTTTAGGTTGCACACGTTTATGGAAATTAGATGACAAAGATTCTCGTATTAATCCAAATGGTGGAGCAATTGCTTTAGGGCATCCTTTAGGAATGAGTGGCGCACGTATTATAAATTCGGCTGCTATTGAATTAAATTTGCAAAACAAAAAATATGCTTTAGCTACAATGTGTATTGGAGTAGGGCAGGGCTTTGCCGCAATTATAGAAAGATGTTAAAAAGATTTTTTGTTAGAATATTTATGAATAATGAATATGACAAAATTAGTATAATGGTTTTGAATAAAATTTCATAGAATTCTTTCATTAAAATAAAGTTTAACATACACAGGTGCGCTGATTTTGCCAAATCAGTGCGAAATCCTAGTTTTTCTGGTGGATCTGAAGCGTGGAATGTGTGAAGAAAAACGGATTTGGTGATTTGGCTTGACTTTTTTTGTTACTTTTTTTCGTTAAGGAAAAAAAGTAAAATAGGAATAACTTTTTGTTAGACTTTTATTTACTCTTATTTCTAGGATGAAAACTTTGTATGTTTTCCCTTAAAAAATGCTGATCGAGGTGTGTATAAATTTCGGTTGTTGTGATACTTTGATGGCCTAACATTTCTTGAACTACACGTAAATCGGCCCCGCCTTCTACTAAATGGGTCGCAAATGAATGCCTAAATGTATGCGGACTTAATTCTTTTTTTATTCCTGATAAAGCAGCTAAATCTTTAATAATATAAAAGACCATTTGCCTTGTTATTGAAGTTCCTCTTTTACTTAAAAATAAAGAATCTACATGATTTTTTTTAACTGAAATATGTACTCTATGATTATTTAAATAATTTTTAATTAAATTTAATGCAGTTGAACCTATTGGTATGAGCCTTTGTTTATCGCCTTTTCCAATAACAGATATAAATTCATCATTAAAATGCAAATCACTTATTTTTAATGAAATTAACTCACTTACTCGCAAACCACAACTATACATGGTTTCAAGCATGGCCATATTGCGTTCACCCTCGGGAGTGCTTCTATCAATATTAGAAAGCATTAAATCAATTTCTTCAACTTCTAAGTAAGTTGGTAATTTTCTTCTAATACGCGGAGTTTCTAATAATTCTGCAGGATTAGTATTTGAATAGTTTTCTAGAATTAAAAACTTGTAAAAATGTTTTATTCCAGAAATGATACGAGATTGGGTACTTTCTGTAAAATTAAATTCAGAAATGTATTTTAAAAATTGTTGTAAGTCTTGCAAAGTTACATCACTTGGTCTTTTTAAAGGTGCAGTCATTTGCATGAATGAAGCTAGCTTTAAAATATCGGCCTCATAACTTACTACCGAATTTTGAGATAAAGATTTTTCTATACTTAAATAGTATTTAAAATCATTAATATTTGTTTGCCAAAGCGACACTATTTAGTATTTTTATCTAAAATTAAATTCAGTGTTAAAGATAGCTATAATCAACGGTCCAAATTTAAATCTTTTAGGAGTTAGGGAAAAAGATATTTATGGTAATCAATCTTTTGAAGATTATTTCGAAACTTTAAAAACCAAATTTTCTAATTGTAGCTTGGTTTATTTTCAAAGTAATGTAGAAGGTGAGTTAATTAATAAATTACACGAAATTGGATTTACTTATGATGCAATTATTATAAATGCTGGCGCTTATACTCATACTTCAATAGCAATTGCAGATGCTGTTGCTGGTATTAAAACACCTGTAACAGAAGTACACATTAGTAATATTTTTGCTAGAGAAGATTATAGACATCTATCTTATTTGGGGAAACATTGTAAAGGAAGTATCAGTGGTTTTGGTTTATATAGCTACGATTTAGCTATTATGAGTTGCTTAAAATAATATTAAGAAGTATAAATACTCATTAATTGTTTGGCAATAATTTCTTTTTTAAATTTTTCAGCATAAATATATCCATGTTCAGCAATTTCATTTCTTAAACTTTCTGATTGCAATAATTGATTAATTTTTTGTGCCATTTTTTTTGAATCTAAAGGATCAACATAAATAGTGTTTGGACCACCTGCTTCAGGAAAACACCCACTGTTATTTGTAATTACAGGCGTTTTAGAAACAAGCGCTTCCAAAATTGGAATTCCAAACCCTTCGAATATTGATGGATAAATAAAAACAGCTGCTTTTTTATAAATTATAGGTAGTTGCTCATTGCTTACATTCTCTAAAAACAAAATTCTATTGTTTAATTTATTTTCAGAAATATAGTTTAATACCGTTTTGTAATAATCAGTTTTTTTTCCAATTACCACTAATGGAATTAAGGAATCAACCTCTTTAAGAGATTTTATAATAGTTAATAAATTCTTACGTTCTTCAATAGTCCCAACATAAAGTAAATAATTTTCAGGTAAACTAAATTGATTAACAACTTCCTCAATTTCTTGTTCACTATTAGTTTTATAATAAACATCGTCGCAACTTTGGTAAACCACTTTTATTTTTTCTGGAGAAATATTGAAAAAATCAATAATATCATTTTTAGTTTCCTCGCTAATAGCAATAATTACATCAGCATTTTTGCAAGCAGCATAAAATTTCTTTCTATAAATTGTTCTATCTATAAACGAATAAAGATGAGGATACCTTAAAAATATAAGATCATGTATTGTTACAATTTTTTTACCCTTAAATTGCTTAATATTAATAGGTAATTCATTACTTAAACCGTGATAAACATCAACATTATTTTTTATTAATTGCTTTGTAATTGAATAGGAACGCCAATAGCTTTTAAACTTGGAATCTATAAATTGGGTTGGTTTATTAATTTCAATATTAGGCAATTTTGATATTTCTGAAACAAAATTACCCTCATTTGTTTTTGGAGTAAATAGTATTTGCTGAACATTTGGGTAAAAAAAATGCAATGATTTAATAATGGTTCGCGAGTAATTCCCCAAACCACTATTATTTAAAAATGCTCTTTTTGCGTCAAATGCTATTTTCACCATTTTAGATATTTATACAGCTACGTTATGCTCTCTTAACGCATCATTTAATGATGTTTTTAAATCGGTGCTAGCCTTGCGTTTTCCAATAATTAATGCACATGGTACTTGGTACTCTCCGGCTGGAAATGTTTTGGTGTATGAACCAGGTATTACCACACTTCTTTCTGGCACATAACCCTTAGTTTCAATGGGTGTTTCTCCCGTTACATCAATAATTTTAGTTGATTGGGTTAAACATACGTTAGCTCCCAAAACTGCCTCTTTACCAACTCTTACACCTTCTACAACAATGCACCTTGAACCAATAAAACAATTATCTTCAATAATTACTGGCGCAGCTTGCACAGGTTCTAAAACGCCACCAATTCCTACACCACCACTTAAATGCACGTGCTTACCAATTTGAGCACAACTACCAACAGTTGCCCAAGTATCAACCATAGTGCCTTCATCAACAAAAGCTCCAATATTTACAAAACTTGGCATAGTAATTACATTTTTAGAAATGTAACTACCATATCTAAGCACAGAACCAGGTACAGCTCTAATCCCTGCACTTTCCAAATTCGTTTTAAGGGCCATTTTATCATGAAATTCAAATGGTTTTAGTTCCATAGTTTCCATTTTTTGAATAGGGAAATAAAGTATTACTGCCTTTTTTATCCAATCATTTACCTGCCAACTTCCATCTTCTAAAGGTCGAGCTACCCTAATAATTCCTTTATCGAGCTCGTCAATTATTTTCCTTATTATATCCTGATTTTCAGCTTTTTTCAAAAGCTCACGATTATCCCAAATTGCTTCAATTATTTTTTGCATAAAAATTTCAATAAAATATGTTTGCAAGTTAAGGAAAATATGTATATTTGCACTCCAAATTTTTTGGATTGGTTTTGTAGCTCAACTGGATAGAGCATCTCACTACGGATGAGAAGGTTTGGGGTTCGAATCCCTACAAGATCACTAAATAAAACCCTTTGTTTATCAAAGGGTTTTATTTTGAAAATTAATTTTGTTGAGAAAGTGTAGTTGGTTAAAGTATTGGTTTCATATCCGCTAGCAAGCGGACAGGAGTTCAAAGTTCTTTAAAATAAAATATTTGGTGAGAGTATCCGCCAACTGGCGGAATCGGATTCATATCCGCTAACTAGCGGACAGGAGTTCAAAGTTCTTTAAAATAAAATATTTGGTGAGGTAGCTCAGTTGGTTAGAGCATCGGATTCATAACCCGAAGGTCAGGAGTTCAAATCTCCTTCTCACTACAAAGCCCAGAAGTAATTCTGGGCTTTTTTAGTTTAGCAATGTTTACAGTTTACGTTATATACTCAGAAAAATACAATAAAATCTATATAGGATATACATCTGATATAGACCAACGTTTATTATCTCATAATGAGCTTGGTAAAACAGGATTTACCATGAAATATAGACCCTGGAAATTAATTTATACAGAGGTTTTTCCTGAAAAATCAGAAGCAATGAAAAGAGAAAAGCAATTAAAGTCGGCCAAGGGTAGAGAATTCGTTTGGAAATTGGTTGGTTAGAACATCTGATTCATATCCGCTAGCTAGCAGACAGGAGTTCATCCGCCAGCTGGCGGACTCACTACAAAGCCCAGAAGTAATTCTGGGCTTTTTTAGTTTAGTAATGTTTACAGTTTACGTTTTATACTCAGAAAAATACAATAAAATCTATATAGGTATATTTTCATTGTTTTTCTAAGAAAATTAACATTTTCTTGTTATATTATTTAATTATTACCAAATCATCAATTTTATTCACAATCTTTTGTTATAAACTTAAAATGTCCTATTTTTGTAACACTTTAGTGAACATCCTATAAGAAGTTGAGTTAATTCTAATGAAACTGCCTTAAACCGCTATAATTTTAAGAAAAAACATAATTAAAAACATATCTAAAAAACAAAAAAATGAAAAAAACTCTACTTTGTTTATCATTATTAACAGCTTCGTTAATTGGAAAAGCTCAACCAACACCTTGTTCTGATTTATTTATCTCTGAATACGTAGAAGGTTCAGGAAATAGCAAGGCGATGGAATTTTATAATCCAACTAGTGCAACAATTAATTTGAATAACTACCGATTGGTAAGATATTCAAATGGTGGAACATCTGGTTTTGATAGTACTGATTTAGTTGGTTCAATTAACTCATATAGTACTTTTATTATTGCAAATGGTGTAGGTGTTACATCTGGAACAACTTCAACTTCACCTGCATGCGCGCCTGCATTATTAGCTGTTGCTCAACAAACTGATGGAGCATATCCAGCTCCTACATTTATGAATGGAAATGATGCAATGGTTTTTGTTAGAAAATCTCCATATAAAATTTTAGATATTTTTGGAAGAATTGGAGAAGATCCAAGTGGTGTAGCATGGAGTGATATTGCACCTTATACTGGAGGAATTGGTATGGGAAAATGGTGGACTAAAGACCATTCTTTGCAACGTAAAGCTAATGTTAAATTTGGCGTTGAAAGTAATCCTACAGAATTCAATGTTACATTGCAATGGGATTCTTTACCAAAAGATAACTGGTCAAAATTAGGTTCTCATACTTGTGATTGTAAGCCAGTTAGTGTTAAAGAAAATGCAAATTCAGTGTTTTTAAAAGTTTTCCCTAATCCTTCAAATGGAAGTGAAATTGCTTTTGTAAGTGATAGAAATATATTAAGTGTTAATATTGTTAATGCAATTGGTCAAGTTGTGTATTCAACAATAGCTAAAGAAAAATCATTAGTTGTTAAAAATTTAGGTTTAGCAAATGGTGTATATTATGCTATAGTTAAAAATGAAATTGGAACTAAAACTGAAAAAATTATAATTCAATAATTTATAGATAATCTAGTAAGAACATAAAGGGCTGATGAAATACTCAGCCTTTTACATTTTAGATATTATGTTAAAAAAAATCATATTTATTTTATTTGCATTCTCTTCTTTTGTAATCAAATCTCAAGATGATAATTTGTTTACTTTATCGGGTAAAGTTTTGGATTCCGAAACTAGTGAACCTTTAATTGGAGCTTCTATTTTAGCAAAGGCAGGTGTTGGAACGTTAACGGATTTGGATGGTAATTTTGTAATAAAATTGCCGCAAGGTGATTATAATATTACTGTTTCAATGCTTGGTTATGGTTCATATAAAGATAAAGTAAAATTAAATGCCAATAAAAAAATTGAAGTAAAACTAGAAAGTACTACTTTAGATCAAGTTGAGGTAGTTGCTGATATGGCTCAAATTAGAGAAACACCTGTTGCCTTTAGCTCTATTTCAGCAACAAAAATTCAAGAAGAACTTGGAGGAAAAGACATTAGTATGATTGCTAACAGCACACCTGGAGCTTATGCTTCAAGTAGCGGTGGTGGATCTGGAGATTCACGTGTTACTTTAAGGGGGTTTGATCAAAGAAATATTGCCGTTATGGTTGATGGAGTGCCTGTAAATGATATGGAAAATGGACAGGTTTTTTGGAGTAATTGGGATGGATTAAAGGATATTACCCGTAGTATGCAAATTCAACGTGGTTTAGGAGCATCAAAATTGGCTATTGCTTCAGTTGGTGGTACTATGAATTTTATTACAAATGGAATTGACCAAAAACAACAAATGATAGTAAAAAAAGAATGGGGTAATAATCGCCATAATTTAATGGCAATGTCTTATAATTCTGGTATAATTAATAATAAATGGGGTTTTACATTAGCAGGAACTTATAAAACTGGTGATGGCTGGGCAGAACAGACTTGGACAAATGCTTATTCATATTTTGCCAAAATACAATATATGCCAAATCAAAGGCATGTAATCACTCTAGGTGTTAATGGTGCTCCACAAACCCATGGACAGCGCACTACAAAAATGCCAATTTCGGTTTATAGTAAAGATATGGCTTTGAAATTAGGTATAAATTATGATTCAGTTGTTAAAAGTATTAAAACGACCACTCGATTTACAACTCCAACTATAGGTGATAGAGATTTGAGATGGAACTCTGACCAAGGAATATTAAATGGCTCTACAATAAGCGATAGAACAAACTATTACCATAAACCTCTCATTAATTTAACGCATTTTTGGAAAATTTCAGAAAAAACAAATCTTTCTACAGTAGCATATGCTTCATATGGTAAAGGTGGTGGAACAAGTTTTGTAAATGCCCCTGGTAGAGATACTATTACTGGTTATTATTTGGTACAATCCAGATATGATAATAATTCTACTTTTATTGATCCTACAATTAGTTTAACAGAAACTAAGTCTTCAACTATTATTAGGAGTCAAAATAATAACCATAATTGGTTTGGTCTACTTTCAACTGCAACAACAAAACTAAATTCATTATTCACGATAACCTATGGCGTGGATTTAAGATATTATAGAGGATTTCATAATACAACTGTTTATAATTTATTGGGTGGTGATTATTTTGTAGAAGGTACTGGAGGTACTGTTGCAAATCCAAATCTTGATCCATTAAACAAACAAAACTTTGTGAAAAAGAAAGATGATATAATTGGCGCTAATTATGATGGATTTGTTAAATGGGGAGGTTTGTTTTTACAGGGTGAATATAAAAAAGACAATTTTGTAGCTTTTATAACTGGTACAGGTTCATATTCTGGTTTTAATAGAATTGATTATTACAAACCAAAAGATTTAGTATTAGCAGATACAACATTTAATAATGCAGTTTCTTACAACTCAATTATTAATTATAATGGAAATGTGTATGATAGAAATTCTGATGGAATTAGAACTGCAACAACTGGTTGGGTTTATCAAATTGGCTATACCGTTAAAGGAGGTGCTAACTATAATTTAGATGAACATCATAATTTATTTGTAAATATTGGTGCAATGCAAATTCCTCAAAAATTTACAAATGTTTTTACCTTTAATAATGAATTAGTAAAAGATTTAAAACCTCAAACAGTGCAATCTTATGAATTAGGTTATGGTGCAAAGTATAATAAACTGTATGGTACTGCTAATGTATATTATACACGTTGGAATAATCAGCCACAAAATACTATAACTGGAGCAGATGGAGAATCTTACAATGTAAATGGTATTAATTTAATTTATAAAGGAATTGAGTTTGAAGCTACTTATAAACCATTTAAAATTGTAGAATTTGAAGGTGTTTTATCTTTTGGGGATTGGATTTATAACTCTGGTGGTACAGTATACACAACTGATTTTGCAGGAAACCAGCAACCAACTTTAGAATATTCAGCAAAAGGAGTGCATGTTGGTAATGCTGCACAAACTCAGGCTAGTTTAGGAGTTCGATTTAAACCATTTAAAAACTTTTATATAAAACCACGATATACATATTTTGGTAAGCAGTATGCAAATTTTTCACCAGTTACTTTACAAGATGGAAATAAAGATAAAGAAAGTTGGAAAATGCCTTCTTATGCTTTCCTTGATTTAAGTGCTGGTTATGAATTAAATTACGATAAATTTAAAGTCAATATTTACACAACCTTTAATAATGCATTAAATACTGTATTTATTAATGATGCTCAAAATAATGGGGCATCAACCAGTGCTAATGGATTTGATGCTACCTCAGCTTCTGTATTTTTTGGTGCAGGAAGAACTTTTATAATTGGAACTAAATTATCATTTTAATTAAATAATATAAATAATCATGAAAAAAATAAAAACACTAGTATCTGCTTTGGTATTAAGCTTTGG
>CALMMX010000154.1 GCA_937868545.1 uncultured Bacteroidota bacterium | reverse complement strand
CTGTTGATTTAATTGTAAATTCTAATCCAACAATAACAGCAGTTTCAAGTTCTAGTGTAATATGTGCAGATGCTACCGCGACATTATCAGCAACTGGAGCCACTAGTTATTTTTGGGTATTTGGACCTGCAACTTCAACGTATATTGTTAATACAGCAGGGGTTTATACAGTAGTTGGTACAGATGTTAATTCATGTAATAGTTCTCAAACGGTTACCTTAGTGGTAAATAGTTTACCCAATATAATATTGAATTCTGGTGCAATTTGTATTGGGAATTCTTTCACACTAAATCCATCTGGCGCATTATCATACACTATTATGGGTGGAGCTGGAACTTCATTAATTGTTAACCCTACTAGTACAACAACATATACAATTGAAGGAACAGATATAAATGGTTGTGTAAATTCTCAAACTACTGAAGTAACTGTTAATATGTTACCTACAGTAGCAAATGCTGGAGAAGATATTTTTGTTAGCACATCTACAGTTGCTTTAAATGGCAATACACCATTAATTGGTGTTGGATCTTGGGCCGTATTAAGTGGTGATGGTACATTGCAAAATAGTAATTTAAATAATTCTAATTTTTATAATTTATCGCAAGGAGAGCATGTTTTAGTATGGCAGATTTCAAATTTAAATTGTCCTACTAGCTATGATACATTACTAGTATATAGAAAAGAGACTTTGTTTCCGGAGTTAATTACTCCAAATAATGATGGTAATAATGATTATTTATATTTTAATCTTGCTGAATATAATTCTAATTTAACCATTGAAGTGTTTAATAGATGGGGGAAAACAGTTTACAAAAACAGTGATTATAAAAACGAGTTTAATGGTATATCTCTTAGTGGTGAGGAATTGCCTGAAGATACCTATTTTGTTATTTTAGCGGATACTGAAAAGAAAATTTATAGTGGTTATTTTTTACTTAAAAGAAAATGAAGGTAGTTAGTAAACATATTTTCAAATTGGTATTTGTAATTTTTATTCAAATGCTTGCTACTATAAATGTATGTTATAGTCAACATAATTCATTTTCTAGTAATTATATTTTAAATGTTTCATCAATTAATCCTGCTGCAATTGGAAGAGATGAAGCATTGGATGTGAATTTTTCTTTCAGAAAACAATGGGCTGGATTCTCAGGAAGCCCTCTAACTAACTATATTACTGCTAATGCAATGATTAAGAGGCCGAGTGTTAATCTTGGTGTTTTAGTTATTGATGATAAAATTGGAAGTAGTTCTATTCAAAATTTGCTAGGTGTTTATGCTTATCGAATTAAAACAAGAAAAATAAAGTTGTCATTTGGTTTACAGGCTGGAGTTCAGTTTTCTAATTATAATATTAATAGTTTAAACAGAGTGTCTCAAACAGATGAGGTTGTTTCTGCTAATCAAAACAGGCAAACCTCTTTTGTTGCAGGTGCAGGATTTTATTTTAATAATAAATCATTGTTTGGAGGCTTGTCAGTTCCTTATTTAGTAAATACTACTTCAGATTTTAGTTTTGGAAAAACACCAATTATTTTTAATCTTGGTAATCTAATGGCAATTCAGAATAGAGATTTACTTCGTACTTCAATTTTGTTGAGAAGAATTAATGGTTCTGGAATTACCACTGACATTAATGCTACCTATTTTTTCTATTCAAAAGTTGGTTTGGGTTTTTCATATAGAGTTAATAGTGCTATTGTAGGTTTGTTTGAAGTGATATTAAATGATCAGTTTAAATTTAGTTATGCTTATGATTATTCAGTTTCAAAAATTGCTAAAAGTCAAAATGGCTCACATGAAATTTCTTTGAGATATTTATTTAGAAAGAAACATAATATTAATAATCCTCGTGCACTTAATTTTTAGATCTATATTCACTTATTTAGCTATTAGCCTATTTTGTTTTGAAATGAAACTTAATGCGCAAATGAGTGTAGGAAAGAAAGATACACTTATAATTTCAAAGCTAAAATTAAATACTAAGGACAGTGAGTACTCACCTTTTATAATTAATAATAATTTTTATTTTGTTTCAAATAGGCCTTCTGAGGTGGGAGTTTTAGAGTATGATAAAAACAATGAATTTTTATCTAAGATTTATGAGGCTAAGAAAATTGATTCTATGAAATTTTCAAATTTGGCAATTTCAAATAAACTTAATTCAACATTAAATTCTGGTCCACTCTCATTTTATAAAAATCAAGTTTATTTTACTTCAACTGGTGTTAAAAAAAATCTAAAATCTAAATTAGAGTCACCCTTAAGAATTTATTCTGCCAATTTAGATTCTAATAATGTTTTTCAAAATATTACAGAAGTAAATTTGAATTTATCAGATTCTATTAATGTTTGCCATCCTGCTATTTATAAAGATTCAATTTTATATTTTACCTATTATAAAAAGGGGAGCACAACAGGAACCGATTTATATTATAGCGTAAATAGCAATGGTACATGGAGTTATCCTTTAATTTGTACAGGCCCTATAAATTCTAATAGTAACGAAGCTTTTCCTTATGTTTATGATGATAAGTTATATTTTAGTTCAGCAAGAGAGGGTGGAGCTGGTAAATTAGATGTTTACTATATAAATTTTTATGATTCATTAAAAGTTTTAAATACGGTAAAGGATTTAAATAGTGCTGAGGATGATTTTGGCGTTTATTATATTTCTGATCACAGTGGTTATTTCTCTTCTAACCGAAGCAGTAACGATGATATTTATTATTTTACTTATGCCCATAAACCTAAGTTTGAAATATGTAAAGAGCAAATTGTAAATAACTATTGTTATACACTTAAAGAGAAAGCTAGTTATGATGCAATGGATACTGTTAACATGTATTACGAATGGTCATTTGGTGATGGACAAAAAGCGAAAGGGCTTATAGTAAATCATTGTTTTCCGGGTGAAGGTTTGTATACAGTTGAATTAAATGTTGTAGAGAAAAACAGTGGTGAAACATTTACTAATGAACTGAGTTATGATTTGGAAGTGAAAAATGAACGACAAGTTTATATAACATCGTTTGATACTGTTGCTACAAATTCTAATATAGAGTTTAACTCAAGTCATTCGAAAATTGATAATTATACAATAAGTAAATATTATTGGGACTTTGGAACAGAAGCATATTTTGATACTAAAGATGTATTTTATAAATTTAATAAGGCTGGCACTTATATTGTAAAGCTTTTAACGGATGGGAAATTTAAGAGTCAAACAACTCAATTTGGTGTATTTAAAAAAATTGTAGTTATAGATGATTACGTTGTTCCAAAAGATAAGATTAAAGAAATTCCTAAATATTATAACAAATGAAAAAATTATTAGTATTATTTATTATTCTTGGTAAGGTTGTACTTTCGCAGCCTGTGCCATCAATAGATGAAAAGTTTACATATTTAACTACATTTTCAAAAAGTGCCGACAAAAAATATGGTGATGATGATTTTGTTCAAATAACGTTTTTTGCAATTCCAGAAACTAATAAAACACCTATTTATATTAGAGTATATGATCCAAATATTGGAGGAAAATTAGATGAGGTAAAAAGTGAATTTGATTCCAAAACAAAATTTTCTATTTATGGAGGGAAAGGTGCGCATTCTAATAAAGATGCTCAGGCATTTGATCCAAAAGGAAACTATAAAAGTGGGGTTTTAATTGATTCAAAAACGTTTGATGGTGATTTAGAGTATGATGGTAAATGGTATACATTTGGCCCAATAAATCCATCAGATGGTGAGTTACAGCCAGAAAACGGTGGTTATGTGTTAAAGTTTGTAATTGAAGGATTGAGTGGTGATGATGGAAATTTATATAAAATGTTTTTATCAAAAAGTAAAGATGACAATGTTCCAGTTGAAGGAGGAAATTCATTTTGTTACGAATATTGTTTTAGATTACCAGAAACGCCAGGTTTTACTAGCCATATATACCCATTTGTATCTACAAACGTAATTGCAGTTAAAATAAATGTGTTTGATTATGATAATGAAGGTATAATAAGAACTGTTACAATAGCTAAAAAAGGAGAAATGAAAACTTCACCTACAGAAGGAACTTGGTCTACCACCGAGTTAATTGTTGTAAAGGAAGAAATTAACACCTCAATAGATGTTCAGTTTATTAGGAAAAAGGAAGTTAAAAACAATAATGTATCAGTTTATATTACTAATCAATACAATGAAGCTATACCTTTTTATACTATACCAATAGGTGGAGTTCCTAAATACAAGTATAAGATCGACATAAGTAAAACTAAATAAAAGGTGACCAAATTAATTAATAAAATACGGTATTATATTTTTATATATATCCTACTATTAAGCATTCCTCTTAGTAGTCAAATTTATAATATTACTAAATTCACCCAGGATGATGGTTTACCATCTTCTTATATTTATGGAATTACTCAAGATGCTACTGGTTTTTTGCATATAGCTACAGGTGAAGGATTATGTACTTATGATGGTTATAAGTTTGTAAATTATAATATCACAAATGGATTAATTGAAAATAAAATTTCTGCAATTGCATCTGGAAAGAATAATGCTGTTTATTTGGGTTTTTTTGAAAAAGGCTTGAGTTTAAAAAGTATTACAGGCTTTATTAATTATGATCAAACTAGAAAATTTGAAAGTCCTGTTTCGACTATAGCTGAGTTTAATGGCAAGGTATATTTCGGAACCAAAAATGGTAAAGTTGGCTTTATTAATAATAGTAAAGTAACTATGCTAAATGTTGATGGCGCAACAGTTATTAATAAATTAATTCAAGTTAATTCAACAGTTTATATTGCTACTGATAATGGGTTATATGAAATGGACCAGCAGCAAAAAATAAATTTACTTTCAGAAACTGAAGGTTCAAATTTTACGAGCATTTGCTTATTTGATAAAACAAAATTGGTAATTGGAAATGATAATGGTGAGATAATTGTATATAATATATTGAATAAGGTTTTGAATTTTGTTTCAAAAACTAAAATTAGTGGAAGTCTTCCAATAAAGGATTTAGTTCAACTTAATTCTAAGAAGTTTGCTGCTGCAAGCTGGGGTAGAGGAATTTATGTTTTTGATTTAATAAATAATGGATTGAATTTAAAAAATCTTCAGAATATTTCTGAAAAAAATGGGTTGGAAAACACGTATGTAAATTCATTGTATTTAGATTTTAATTCAAATTTATGGATTGGTACATTTGGTGGTGGTTTGTTTAAATACACCAACAATCATTTTAAATTTTACAATAAATTATCTGGGTTACAATCTGAAAGGATAAAAGCTGTTTGTATTACTAAAAACGAGGCGTTCGTTGGTTTAGAAAATGGATTTCAATGTATTAATTTATTTAATAATGATAGTTCAAAAATATACAATGCAAAAAGTAATTTTATTGACGACGCTGTAAATAGCATTGAAAAGTATGGAACTAATGAATATTTAATAGGAACAGAAAATAATGGACTTATTTTATTTAATACTAAAACTAAAAAGCAAACAAATTATTTTGTTCAAATAGGCATAAAATCTTATCCCAAAACAATTAATCATATTTCATTAAGTAGAGATTCAACATTATATATTTCAACCATTGATGGATTAATTGTTTATAATTTGAATAATAGAAATTTAATTAAATTAAATACAGATAGAGGCTTACCTCATAATAATATTTTATATACATATAAAGATACTAAACAAAGAGTTTGGTTTGCAGCTCCAAAATCTTGTCCTGGTTTAATACATGGTGATTCAGTTACATTGTTTAAAGATATTCCTAATTTTAAATCGTATACAATTATTGCAATTTGCGAAGGTGAAAAGGGTGCAATATATATAGCAACACAAGGCGATGGTATTTATAAATACCTTGATGGGAAATTTGAACAGATTAATAAAAGCAATGGTTTAGTAAGTGATTTTATTTATGGAATGTCTTATGACAAAAATACTCATGTGTTAGCTGCTACTCATGCAAATGGCCTTTCAATAATAAATACTCATACAAATAAAATTGAAAAAATTTCAAACAGAGTAAATAATAAAATTTTTGAGAATACTCAGAATACAATTTGTTTTGCTAATAACGAATTATTCTTTGGTACGCAACAAGGCTTGGGTATATTTAACATTAATGACAGGAACACGATGTCATTAGCACCACGTAATAAAATTTTAAGAGTTATTATTAATAATAAAATTTATTCAAATGTTGATACCATCATAAATTTGAGTTATGATTCTTATACTATTAAGTTCGATTATATTGGAATTGAATTATCTAATCCACTGGATGTAATTTACAAATATAAGTTGGATGGTCTTGAAAATGAGTTTAAAACTACAAAAGAAAATAGGGTAGAATATAATAAATTAAAAGATGGTGATTATACGTTTATCTTATCATCTATTAATAGTCAAGGAGTTGAGAGCACTAATGCTATTAATCTTAGAATTAATATAGATAAACCAATTTATAAAAAGTGGTGGTTTTTAATTTTATGTTTTGTTTTTATTGTTTTAGCAATTTATCTGTTTATTGATAGTAGAACAAAAAAACTACGAAAAGATAAGTATGAGTTGGAGAAGCGTGTTAGAGAAAAAACGGCCGATATAACTAAGATTAATGAGTTAATACAAGCCAAAAATCATGATATTACAAGTAGTATAAATTATGCTAATCTTATTCAGAAAGTATTATTACCAAAAACAGAAGATATTATAACACACTTTGATACTTTTATTTTTTATAAAGCCCGAGATATAGTAAGTGGTGATTTTTATTGGTTTTATCAAGAAAGAGACTACATATACATTGCAGCTGTTGATTGTACTGGGCACGGAGTTCCAGGTGCTTTTATGAGTATTATTGGCACTTCATTTTTGAATCAAATTTTAGTGGAGCATAATGATTTAACGCCTTCTCAAATTTTGACATTATTAGATAAGAAAATTGTAAAATCATTGCGTCAAACAGAAAACGAACAAGTAAAGGACGGAATGGACATAGCACTTTGTAGGATTTGTAAAAAAACAAAAGAAGTTGTTTTTTGTGGTGCAGGCAGACCATTGTATATTGTTCATAATACCATTTTTAAAGAGTATAAATCTAAGTTTAATTCCATTGGTGGATATAATGAAGGATCGGTTAAAGAATTTATTGATCACACTTTTGCTTACGAACCAGGAATGATGATTTATATGTTTTCTGATGGTTATGCAGATCAATTTGGCAGTAATAAAAACAAACGCTATTCAACAAAAAAATTAAAGGAGTTTTTAGTAAAGATTGCCCATTTAGATACTGATATTCAGCGTAAACATATTCTTATTGAATTTGAAAATTGGAAGGGAGACCGAAGCCAAATTGATGATATTTTGTTTATGGGAATTAAATTTTAATAATTTATTTCTAGAATATTTGGCGAGTCAGGTGTCGCAATAATAGTTGCTGTATTTGTTGTTTCGATGCCATTTTTTATTACCTTATAATCAATTGAGCTTACTTTATTTGCAATTGCATCTAACGTAAAGTCTTTGTTAATAGTTGTTCCAATAAATTTATTTTCTTTAATTGAGCCAGCATATCTATAGTAAAATTCAAAACTATCATTACTATCAAATGGAGTATTGTTTTTTAGTTTTATATTAATTACAGCTTTTTGTATCCAAGTTAAATTTACGTTTTGAACTTTGCTTTTGTTAACACTATAATACCCATCAGTTCCTTCAATAGATTCATAGCTTGCACCTTCTGATAATGAAATGCCATGAATTACTAGTAAATCATATACCTTTTTAGAGTTATTTTCAAAATGAAAATTACCATCACTATCTGTATAAGTAGTTTCAATTATATTTACTTCTGTTTTAAAAAGTGTTGTTTTCTTATCCCTTAATCGGACTTCAATGTTTTTTATTGGTGCACCTGTAAAAACATCTTTTACATTACCATTAATTACAGTTTCTTTTTTACATCTACTAAATAAAGTTATTGTAAAAATTACGGCGATTATTCTGATTCTAGTTTTCATATATTTTTGGGTTATAATTTTGTGATACAAAAATACATCTACATATGCTTATTGGTAAATTGAAAAATGCTGGCTAGAGCCAATTCTATTGCAATTAAACTCATAACAGTATACTTATTTTGAATTTTACATTATTTATTACAAACTAATATTTATAATTGTTAAAATTTTGCGTTTTTTGCAAAATATAAATACCTTTATTTGCAATAAATACTAAATAAAATGGCAAAG
>CALMMX010000153.1 GCA_937868545.1 uncultured Bacteroidota bacterium | reverse complement strand
AAGCATTTGCGCAGCAATTTCAAAACTATCAATTGCTAAATATTCCATAGCTAAAGCATAATTCAAAAACACATCATCTGGTTCTAATTCCAGCATTTTTAATAATTGATCTTTTCGTGTTTTTGGTTCCAATTCCTATTCTCCTGAAAATTGTTTTAAAAAACGAACATCATTCTCAAAAAACAAACGCAAATCTTTCACTCTGTATTTTAACATGGTAATACGCTCAATGCCCATTCCAAAAGCAAAACCACTGAATTTATTACTATCAATACCACAATTATCTAAAACCTGAGGATCAACCATACCGCAACCCAAAATCTCTACCCATCCTGTGTATTTACAAACATTACAACCTTCACCTTTACAAATAGTACAGCTAATATCAACTTCTGCACTTGGCTCAGTAAATGGAAAATAACTCGGGCGCATTCTAATTTTTGTTTCAGTACCAAATAATTCTTTTGCGAAAAAATTTAATGTTTGTTTTAAATCAGCAAATGAAACCTTTTCATCAATATATAGCCCTTCAATTTGATGAAACTGGCAATGAGCACGCGCACTAATTGCTTCATTACGGTAAACTCTTCCTGGTGAAATTGTACGTATTGGTGGCTTTTGATTTTCCATAATATGAACTTGCACCGAAGAAGTTTGAGTACGCAAAACCATTTCAGGATTTATATTTACATAAAATGTATCCTGCATATCTCTTGCTGGATGATTTTCGGGCGTATTTAAAGCCGTAAAATTATGCCAATCATCTTCAATTTCTCTACCATCACTTACAGTAAATCCTATACGTGCAAAAACATCAATAATTTGATTTTTAACTATTGATAGTGGATGGCGAGAACCTATAGCAATTGTTGGATCAGAAGGTGTTGTTAAATCAATATTTGCATTAGTATTAACCGAATCATTTTCAGAATACTTATCCTTTAATTCATTTATTCTTTCTTGTGCTTTATTTCTAAGCTCATTAAGCTTTTGACCAACCTCACGTTTAATTTCAGGTGCTACAGATTTAAAATCTTCAAACAAAGCTGTTATTTGACCTTTTTTACTAAGCCATTTAATACGGTATTCTTCAACTTGTTCTTTACTTTGAGCAGCAAACCCTTCTACTTCTGTCAAAAGATTGTTTATTTTTTCTAACATATAAATTTGATAATGACCGTAAATTTAATGATTTTTAGACATTGAAAGCCTTTAAAAGTATATATCTTTTTTTCACCTATTTAATCCTAAATAGCCATTTTGGGAATGCCCAAAACTATATTGATTATAAAGTTTATGAAAAAGATACAATTAATATACTTGATAAAGATAGTTTAAGGCAAGGCGTATGGAAAGAATTTTGGGAAAATGGCGATTTAAAATCGGAGGTAATTTTCAAAAACAATAAAAAACAAGGTTTAGAAATTAAGTGGTTTGACGTGCCTGATTGTGTTGAGCAAGAATCTTACTACAAAGATGGAAAATTAGAAGGTCCAAGTATTTATTATTCAAAAAAATGTAAAAAAGACTTTTTTGAAACATTTAAAAATGGTGTTAAAGAGGGATTGGAATTATCTTATTATCCAAACGGTAATATTAAAGCCGAAGGAAATTATAAAAAAGGGAATTTAAATGGCTATTATAAAGTTTATGATAAAAAGGGGAATTTTTCTTTTGAAAGTAGAAGTACTGAAAGTGAAGCGGATCTAAAACCAAATGAATCTGACTCTGCCAATAATGTTGTTTTTAATGTGTTTAAAAGGAATAAACAATGGAAAAACAAACTAATAGTTGCCGACCTTACTGGAAGCATGTATCCATACGCCCAACAACTTAACACATGGCTAAAATTACATTTTATTAAAGATAGTGTAAGTCAACATTTTGTTTTTTTTAATGATGGTGATAAAAAATCTGATGAACAAAAGAAAATTGGCGCTACAGGTGGAATTTATTATTGTAGAGCTAAAACATGCGAACAACTAGTGTCTACTATGGAGTTAACCATAAGAAAAGGAACAGGTGGAGATGCTCCTGAAAATCCGATAGAGGCCATTTTATATGGCTTAAATAAAAGTGGTAAAGTTGATGATGTGATTTTAATTGCTGATAACTGGGCAAAAGCAAGGGATATTAAATTATTAGCAAGAATAAAAGTTCCTGTAAGAGTTATTTTATGCGGAGTTTATGAAGGCATGGAAATTAGTGAAGATTACTTAAATATTGCCTATAAAACAAAAGGTTCGGTGCATACTATTGAGCAAGATATAACAGATTTAATGAAACAAAGCACTGGTAAAAAGTTTAATATTAATGGTGTAGATTATATTATTAAAAACGGAAGTGTGAAAGTGTTTTAATTGTATCTTTATCAACCATTTTTGTGCGTATTTTTAATAACATATCCGAAACCAAAGAATTAACAAATACCATTGTTACCATTGGAACATTTGATGGTGTTCATTTAGGGCATCAAAAAATAATTAATCGCTTACTTGAATTAAAAAAACAATATGGTGGCGAAACGTTGTTATTTACATTTGATCCTCATCCTAGAAAAGTATTATTTCCAAATCAAAATGATTTAAAATTAATTACTACTACTGAAGAAAAATGTGATTTACTTAAACAGTTTGGAATTGACAATGTGCTTGTATTTCCTTTTACAAAAGAGTTTTCGCAAATGAGTGCCAGTGATTATATTTCAAATATAATTTCCGAAAAATTAAAAACAAAAACATTAGTAATTGGTTACGATCATCACTTTGGCACAAACAGAGAAGGCAACATTAATACTTTAAAACAAGTTTGCGAAAAACACAATTTTAATGTAGAGGAAATCTCTGCTAAAGAAATTGATCAACTAAATGTTAGCAGTACTCGCATAAGAAAAGCAATTGAAGACGGTAACATTGAAATTGCTAACAGATTTTTGGGCTACACTTTTTTTATTAAAGGGCAAGTTGTAAAAGGTAAACAATTAGGCAGAACAATTGGTTACCCCACTGCAAATGTGCAAATTAATGATATTGATAAAATAAAGCCAAAAACTGGTGTTTATGCAGTTAAAGTTATCTTAAATAATAAAGGTTATTTTGGCATGTTAAACATTGGATTTAATCCAACAACAGATAGTGACAAATTGCAAAAAATTGAAGTGAATATTTTTGATTTTGATGAAGACATTTATGGGCAAACTATTAAAATTGAATTTGTAAAACATTTAAGAAATGAAGTAAAATTTGCTAACTTAGATGAACTAAAACAACAATTGGGAAAAGATAAACAAGATTGTTTAAAATTATTCAAAGATGCATAAGTCAAATAAATTTAAAAATCTATTATTCACATTACTTTGCCTGTGTTTATTTGTAAATACAAAAGCGCAATTATTAGACTCTCTATCTCTAGATACTTTAACAGGCCATACTTCTATTATCGAAGCCATGAAGAACCCAGATGCTGTTATTAAGTTAGTTTTAAGAAGAAATCATTTAAAAACATTCCCAATTGAAATTCTAAATTTTAAAAATTTACAATATTTAGATATTAGTAAAAACAGCATTGACGAATTACCTGATAGTATAAATCAACTTTCGAAATTGCAAGTTTTGATTTGCAGCAAAACTGGACTCAAACGTTTACCAAAACAAATTGGTAAACTTACTAACTTAACCTACTTAAACATTAATCAAAATGATTTATCGAGTTTACCTCCACAAATAGGGAATTTAGAAAAGTTAGAAATTTTAGATGCTTGGAGCAATAACTTTGATGAATTTCCAGCAACGCTCAAAAATCTTAAGGCTCTTAATGTTTTAGATTTACGAAATATTTTAATTAGCGACGAAACCCAATTATACATTCATAGCCTATTACCTAAATGCAATGTGTATATGTCTCCAAGTTGCAAGTGTAAGTGGTAAAATCATTTAATTAATTCAATTTAAATTCCTTTAAAATATATTCAATAAAACTGTTAATATTAGATAAACGATAGTTTTATTAAGTTTAATATATGCACCTTTGATGCATAAATCAAATCAAATGGCTATTTTCTTATTTTTAATACTTCATTGGTATTTATCATTATTTGCACAAACCTTTTTTTTACACAGATATTCGGCCCATAAAATGTTTACAATGAACAAATTTTGGGAGATTTTCTTTTATTATTTTTCATGGATAACACAAGGGTCATCATATTTAAATGCCAGAGCTTATGCTATATTACATCGTATGCATCATGCTTATAGCGATACTGAAAAAGATCCTCATACTCCTCACTTTTTTAAAAATGCATTTACGATGATGATGCACACTCGAAAAATTTACAATAATGTATTAAACCGAGTAACCGTCATAGAAGAAAAATTTGATAGAAATTTTCCTGAATATAAAAAACTAGATAAAATTGCAGATAGTTGGTTTATTAGATTATTATTCGCAGCAGGTTATATTGTGTTTTATGCTTTTTTTGCAACAGTTTGGTGGGAATATTTGTTTTTACCAATACATTTCTTAATGGGACCAATACAAGGTGCAATAGTAAATTGGGCAGGGCATAAATACGGTTATCAAAATTATCATGATGGCGACAAATCGAGGAATACTTTATTTTTAGACTTTTTAATGCTTGGCGAACTATTTCAAAACAATCATCATCACGCAGGTTCAAAACCAAATTTTGCAGTAAAATGGTTTGAATTTGACCCTACATATAGTGTGATAATTTTACTTGATAAACTCAGAATTATAAAATTAGCAAGGGTATCAAAATAAATAGATTTAATTTGGTTTTCTAATGCCCCTTTTGAAGAAGCTTTACTTTAAAAATATTACTTTTTCGATATATCAGTAAGTTGAGCTGGCAATCCATTTTTGCACCCATCTTTATTAGGCATTTTAAGCAACCTATAATTAAAATAAATAAAGGTTCCTTCTTTATTGTACTTTTCTTCAATTACATCTTTTGGAATCAACACTAGTTGTTTATCATTTTCAGTATTTTGTAAAATAACACTCAAACATTTGCTTTCATTTAAATTATAAGTAACCTTTCCTAAGAATTTACCTTTTACCTCATTAGTTGTGGTAATTACAACAGTATCTTTTTTAGTAGTTTGGCATGAAATAGTCATTACAAAAACAACTAAGTAAAACATATTTTTCATAAATTATAATATTAAACGATATACATTATACTATTATATTTTTCATAAATTATACTTTATTTTATTTATTCAACTACAATCTTTTTTGTTTTTTGAAAATAAGCATTTCCTACTCTAACAATATAAACACCTTTGCTAATATTATTTGTAAAAATTGATGTATTGAATTTATTTTGAACTGGAACTACTTTTTGGCTTGATAATTCTCTACCATCAATTGTATATAATTCAATTTTAGCCTCTTCGTTATTTGGTAAATTTAAAGCTGTAACTTCAATTTTGTCTTTATTTGCAAAAACATTTAAACTTGATTGACTAACTGTCTCTGAAACACCAACATCTAAAACTGGGATTTTAAAAGAATATATCCTAGTACGAGGGTTTCCACTAATTAAATATTCACCAGTATGCCAAAATGTTAAACCATCGGGATCCATTTCTGTTTGAGAATAATCACCAAATCTATTAATAAAACTTTGAGCTCCAGAACCAACAATTGCAGAAGTTTCTGTAAAAGTCATTGTTCCAAGTGGATCATGAGCATTACGACCAGTATAACGTAATGATGGAGATACAACTTCACTTGATACTGCATAAGCTAGTCCAATACTTCCATTATCATCCATTGCTATACTTCCTAACCAACGACTTTCGCCATCGGGCGCATAAGTTCCTTCTTGATAAATACTCCAAATACCTGTTGTTACATCCTGACGCAATTCATACCATCTCACACCTACTTGTTTAGTTGTAGGTTCTACAATTACAGCTTGACATAAAACAACTGTATTGTACCCTACCCATCTCCTATATTGTGCTCTAAAATTTAAGACACCATTCATTGCATCTAACTTTTGAGAAGTTCCAGGTTGAGGAACATCATCCCAAGAAGGATCAAAATCAACATTTATTGGAGATGTATTCAACATTTGATCAAGAACTACTGAGGAACTAGATGGAGTAACCCAATCAATTATTATTTTAAAAATGCGCAATCTGTCTGCACCACCAATATCCCAAGTATCATCTTCGTATGAAAAAGCTGGGCAAGGTGTACCAAAAGGTGGCAATACACCATCAGCACAAGCTGTTAATGGGCAAAAGAAGCCAACGTTTGGTGTAGGTGGTAGATCTAACGAAATCATTGTAGCAGTGGGGTCTCCAGCTAACATTTTTGTCCTATTCATTGCACCAATTTTATTCGGTTCTCCAATGTTAGTACTAAAATAATATCCATCACTCCAAATAGAATATTTTGGATAATCTGGAAAAGAACCTGCACTAGGAACAAAAGTATATGTAAAATAAGTACCTAAAGGGTTTGAACTTGTTGAAACAGCTATCAATAACCTATCAAATCCATTAAATTGGGACATAAACCATCTATCAGCATATCTATCATACATAACAATTGGGTCGCCATCATCTGTGCTACCTGCCCACAAACTACTTAAATTAAAAGGTCCGCCACCAACAACCGCACCTCCAGTTTTTGTGTAAACTCTATATTGAGTGTTTACAGCTTGAAAATAATAGTTTGCACTTACCGCACCTGATGGATCTGGCGGATAACCAGAACCACTTAATCCTTGCCAATTAGCAATAGGCGGTGACATAGTTTTTAATCCACTTTGCCTCTGTGCAATTGGGTCACCTGCAAAAGATGTATTTGGTTTATTAACTATTTTGGGTGAAGTTCTGCGCTGTTCAACTTCCTTTTTTTTATCTATACTTAAATTATCATTATCATCAACTATAGTGCATTCGCTTAACGGTTTGGATATTGCAAAACCTGTACATTTAATTTCAGTAACTTTTGCCGAAACAGTTTTTTGTGCCATAAATTTATTTAAAGAAAATAAACACAGCAATAAAATAAAACACAATTTATTCATAAGTAATAATATTTTGATAATAAAAATACTAATCTACAATAGATAAAAAAACAAAAATGTTCAAAAAATAAAACAAATTCATTAAATACAAATCCCCATAACACAAACATCATCAACTTGCTCTAAATTTCCTTTCCAATCTTTGAAGTTTTTTTCAAGGCCTTCTTTTTGCAATTGCAAACTTAGATTATTAGTTGAAATCAAGTAATCAGATAATTGTTTGTACCTATATTTCTTTTCTTTTGGTCCACCAAATTGATCTGCATAACCATCAGTAAACAAATAAATTCTATCCCCTTTCTCTAATTCAAATTCATGTTTTGAAAAAGAAACCTTATTATCAAAACTTCCAATAGGTTGTTTATTTGCCTTAATTTCTGAAAACTCTCCGTTTTTAGTTATAATCCAAATTGGATTATTTGCCCCACTCCACTGAACATTTACAGTTTTTGAATTATTACTTCTTACCAATTTAACAATAGAAATATCCATTCCATCTTTTAGCTGATTTTGACTTTTTTTAAATGTGTCTTCAACAATTTCTGTCAACTTATCTAAAATTAAATTTGTATCAGCAATCTTAAATTCTTTTACACAACTATTTAATCCATTATTTCCCAACACACTCACTAGCGCGCCAGGAACACCATGCCCTGTGCAATCTGCCACTGCAAAATATGTAGCAATTTCACCATTATTTCCCCCAAACTTATTTTCATAATACCAATAAAAATCGCCACTTACAATATCCTTAGGTTTAAACAATACAAAGGCATTTAAACTATGAATAAGTAATTCATCAGGCAACAATGCGTCTTGTATGTATTTTGCATAATTAATCGAATCTAATATTTCTTTTTGTTTATGCTCAACTATGGATTTTTGCATTGAAATAATTCTATTTGCTTTATTTTTTTGGAAATTACTTTTAAAAACAATTATTATTAAGCCCAAAAGTATTACTAATGCTATAATTGCATAATTAGTTAAATTTTTCTGAGCTTTAATTTCTGCTCGAGCATATATTTGTTTTTGTTCAGCAATTTTATTTTGTATTTCTCTTTGTTTAATATATTCATCTTCAATTTCTTTTTTTACTATATCCTTCTTATCCTTACTATCTATATCAGCTATTTTTAAATTCGCGTATTTTTTATGATACTCATAAGCTAACTTATAATCTTTCTTTTTTTCATAAATATCAGACAGTATAGGATAAACATCATTCTGTATTGAGAGTAATTTTTTTTTATTTACAACTTCCAAACACTTTAAAACAATTTTTTCTGCCTTTGAAACTTTATCCAGTTTTAAATAAACAATACCTATTTCCAAATAATTATAAGCATGTCCAATATCTTCATCTAATGGATTTAAAAAGGATAATGATTTTTGAAAATAGTGTAATGCTGAATCGTTACTATTTGTTATTTCATAATTAACGCCTATGTTGTGATAAACTCTTGCAATTGATAAACTATCGTTTAATGCTAAACTAATTGCTAAAGATTTTTTTAAATAATAATGCGATTGAACAAATTGTTGCATATGCTGATAACTGTTTGCGATATTGTTGTAAGATGTGCTTATAACAGAATTCTCTTTAATTCGCTCAGCAACTTTCTCAGCTTTAAAATAATAGCTTATTGCAATTTTATCTTCATTTAGATCAGAATAAATTTTACCAATATTCAATAAAATTTTTGAAGTTTGATAATCATTCTTTAATTCTTCGTAAATAGTTAGTGCATATTTCAAATTCTCTAATGCTAATTTATATTTTTCGGAATTTTCGTAAATAAGAGCCTTTCTATAATATGTTTGTGCGGTTCCTTTTTTATACTTAAGCATTCTTGAATAGCTTAATATACTATCACACTTTGGTAAAAGAGATTCACCAAAGCCCAAATTTGCTAAAGAATCAACTTGGTTAATTAGTAAATCTATTTGTTTTTCAGTAATCTGACTGTAACTGCTTAAATTTGTAAATAATATAATCAGAAATATATAGAAATTTTTCACTTTCATTATTTAATAACGGTTCTTCCTAAAATTTTATTAACTCGCTTTTTTTGAGCCTCAAGCATCATTACAAATTCATAAGGTTTTATGTTTTCAAATGGATCAGCGTCCTTAAGCAATTCTTTTGCTTCTTGAATAATTTTTAATAATCGTTTTTCTTTTAAAGAGAAGAGTTGGTGCTCTATTCCTCTTTTTAATAAATGAATTTCTTTAGGAACTTCAACACCAAATTTACCCCAACCATCACTAACTGAATCTGAAAATGACGCCAATTCAATTGCAAAATGAGAAATTGCAGGATTTTGATGATTAGTAAAATGCTGCATGTTTGGTATTATTTCTTGTTCCAATTGATGTTGAAATTCATCTAAAACCAATTGATGTATTGGATTAATAAATTGTAATTGATCTCTCCACAATTCAAAAATAACAAATTCGCAAACCGTTAGTTGAAATGATTGCTGCACACTATCCGTGTCTTCTGCCTCTACATCTACTAATACATTTCCATAACGAATCATCATGCTTAATAATTCCTTTTCTTCGCTATCCAAAACAACATCTTTTGGCTGTTCTTCTTCTTGATATAATTCTTCAGGAGGTGGCTCGTTATCTGGAGCTTGTTGATTTGAATTTGATTTACTTGATTTTTTACGAATAATCTTATTAATTTCTATTTGCAAAATCTGTTCACTAATATCCATGATAGAAGAACATTCTTTTACATACACAGAACGATTAATAGCATCAGGAATTACTGCAATACTCTCAACAATATCTTTTATAAGTTCAGCGCGTTTTATTGGATCGTGCTCAACTTCTTTGTATAATAAACTTGTTTTAAACGAAATAAAATCCTTACTGTTTGATTTTATAAATGCTTTAAACTCATCGTTAGTTACTTTTTTACTATATGAATCAGGATCATCGCCGTCTGGGAACAATAATACACGCACATTCATTCCCTCTTCTAAAATTAGATCAATACCTCTGAAACTAGCTTTAATACCAGCCACATCGCCATCATATAAAATGGTGATATTTTTAGTAAACCTATGTATTAATTTTATTTGTTCAACAGTTAATGACGTTCCACTAGAGGCAACAACATTTTCTATACCTGATTGATGCATTGAAATAACATCAGTATAGCCTTCAACTAAATAACAATTATCTTCTTGTATAATTGTTTTTTTAGCTTGAAATAAACCATACAGCGTTTTACTCTTATCATAAATCTCGGTTTGAGGAGAATTAATGTATTTAGCTAATTTTTTATCATTAGTTAAAATACGTCCACCAAAACCTATTATTTTACCACTTATGTTATGTATAGGAAACATAACCCTTCCGGTGTATCTATCAAAAATATCTGAAACTGTAATAGGTGATCCTTCTACATGATTATTAGATAAAATGGACATGCCTGTTTTAACTAAATACTCGGGCTTAAAACTATTTTTAACAGCAGTTTCAGAAAACCTCCTTCTTTCTTCGGAACTATAACCTAATTGAAATTTATCAATAGTATTTTGAGTAAAGCCTCTTTCAATAAAATAACCCAATCCAACAGAACGCCCCAAATCATCATTTAATAACAAATCGGTGAAATACTTTTGTGCATATTGCATTACAATATACAAGCTTTCCTTTTCATTTTGCTGAGCCTTCTCTTCATTAGTTACTTCCTTCTCAACAATTTCAATACTATATTTATTTGCTAAATAACGTAAAGCCTCAGGATAAGATAAGCTTTCGTGATCCATGATAAAATTTACAGCAGTACCCGATTTACTACAACCAAAGCATTTATAAATTCCTTTTGCAGGAGATACTGTAAACGAAGGTGATTTTTCGCCATGAAATGGGCAAAGTCCTAATAAATTGGCTCCTCTTTTTTTTAAGGTAATAAAATCACCAATCACATCCTCTACTCGAGCTGCGTCAATAATTTTATCTATGGTAAATTTAGGTATCAAAAAAAAGGATTTTAAGAATATAAATATACTCTCAAAATCCTAGAATTTAAAATTATAATATACGATTTTTTAATTAATCATTTCTACTGAGCGCTTTACAAATTTAGTTAACTCCTCACCTTTAAGTAAACCTTGTGCAAGCAATGCCAAATCGGCGGTTTGTTTAGCTAACTGTGTTTGTTTTTCTGCATTTGTTTCAGCTAATATTTTTGTTATTAATGGGTGGTTTGAATTCACTACCAAATTATACATATCAGGCATTGAACCGTAAAAATTCATTCCGCCACCGCCACCCATGGCTTGCATATCTTTCATACGACGCATAAATTCAGGGCGAGTAATTAACATTGGAGCATCAGTTTCGCTCAAACTTTCAAACTGAACAGTGTATTTTTCTTTTGCAACCACACCTTCAATTACTGGTTTAATCTTGTTTTGTTCTTCTTCAGTTAATTTACTTACTTGTTCGTCATCTTTTTTAATTAATTTCTCTACCGTATCCGAATCTACACGAACAAATTGCGTATTATTTAATTTACTTTCTAAGTGATTAATTAAATGAGCATCTAATGGAGAATCCATTAATAACACATCGTACCCACGAGATTTTGCTGCATCAATATATGTATGTTGTTCGTCAACATTAGTTGCATATAAAAACACTAATTTATTATCCTTATCAGTTTGGTTTGCTTTAACGTGAGCATCATATTCTTCAAAGGTAAAGGCTTTTCCTTCTGTGTTTTTTAATAAAGTAAACTTAGATGCTTTTTCGTAGAATTTTTCATCACTAATTAAACCATACTGAACAAATATTTTAATATCATCCCATTTAGATTCAAAATCGGGACGATCTTTTTTAAATAATTCGTCTAATTTATCAGCAACTTTTTTTGTAATGTGCGCTGATATTTTTTTAACATTGCTATCAGCTTGTAAATAACTACGACTTACGTTTAATGGAATATCCGGGCTATCAATTACACCACGCAACATGGTTAAAAAATCAGGCACTATGTTTTCTACATTATCTGTTACAAAAACTTGATTGCTATATAATTGAATGCGGTCTTTAGGAGCTTCGAATTTATTAGATAATTTAGGGAAATATAAAATACCAGTTAAGTTAAACGGATAATCAACATTTAAATGGATGTGAAATAAAGGTTCCTCAAACTGCATTGGATATAACTCACGATAAAATGCTTTATAGTCTTCATCTTTTAAATCGATAGGTTTTTTTATCCATGCTGGGTTTGGGTTATTGATAATATTTTCTACTTCAATTTCCTTTTCTTTATCAATTCCTTTCTCATCTTTTTCACCAGATGGAACCCAATCTTTTTTAGTACCAAAAACAATTTCTACTGGTAAAAATTTGCAGTATTTTTTTAGCAAGCCTTCAATTTTAGAAGTTTCTAAAAACTCTTCGCTATCATCAGCAACATGTAAAACAATACTAGTCCCTCTGTCTGTTTTAGAATCAATTTCTTCAATTTGATACTCTGGGCTTCCATCACATTCCCAACGCACAGCCTTTGAACCTTCTTTGTATGATAACGAGAAAATTTCAACTTTTTTGGCCACCATAAATGCCGAATAAAAGCCTAAACCAAAATGACCAATTACAACGTTTTTATCTACTTTATCTTGGTATTTTTGTACAAACTCTTCTGCTCCACTAAATGCAATTTGAGTAATGTATTTCTCAATTTCATCTTTAGTCATACCAATACCTTTATCTTTAATGGTAATAGTTTTGGCTTCTTTATTAACTTCAACTTCAATTTTTAAATCGCCCAACTCACCTTTAGCTTCTCCCATAGAGGTTAGCGCTTTTAATTTTTGAGTGGCATCTGTAGCATTACTCACTAATTCTCTTAAAAAAATTTCATTATCGCTGTAAAGAAACTTTTTAATAATTGGGAAAATGTTTTCGGTTTGTACGTTAATTTTTCCTGTGCTCATAAAGTATATGTTTTTTAATTAATAAAATTTGGATTTTAAGTACCAAATTTAAGTCAAAGGTTATACCATTAGCCTAAAAAATGACAAAATGGCAAAAAAACGATTTTTTGTACCAAATTGGGCAAAAAAAAGACTCACCATTATGTTGGTGAGTCTCAATTAGATTAGTTTCAAATTTAGTCTACATTATCATGTAAAAAAGAATTGTTAGAACGGATTTCGATATTCTTTCCATCACCTTCACCTAAAGTAAAGCGAGATACTTGAGAATCTGTTGAAGGTGTAGAATTTGTATCTAAATTAATTTGTTTACGTTGCCAAGCTGATTCTTTTTCTAAATGAGAAAGACCTTCAGGAGTTTTCATTTTTAACGTTAACTCTTTTAATTTTTTGATACGCTCTTGAGCTAAACGAATTTGCTCTTCTCTAGTAATTTCTTCTGAAGATTTTTGACTAACAGTTTCTTTTGAATTTGATGTTACATCATTAATAACAAATTCTGATTTAACCGTTTCACTAGTATTTACAGGCGTTTCAAACAACGGAGTAACTTTTGGTTCTTCAACAATTTCTTCTTCTAAAGAATACACTTTAATCTCAGAAACTGGCGTATCAATAATTACATTATTTTTAGCTGTAATATCTTCATCAGTTAGTGTTGAAACTGGTTTTTCAGTAACTTCATCTTTAATAAAAACAAAAGGCTCAGCTTTTTCAATTTCAGAAATAATATTTGTTTGAATTGGCTCTACTTTAGTTACAACAGGCTCATCAAATTTCACAATTTTTCTTTCAGCAAATACTGGAGCTTCGTAACCTGTCCCAATTTTTGAATTGAATCCAGTAGCAATAATAGTAACAGAAACATTATCTCCTAATGATGGGTCAGTTCCATAACCTGTAATTAATTCGGCAGTACCACCAGCCGCTTCTTGAATAAAATCAGTGATTTCACCAAACTCATCCATTTCAATATCATCGCTACCACTCATAATGTTTAATAATACATGGCGAGCACCAGAAATATCATTATCATTTAATAATGGTGATACTAAAGCATTTTCAACTGCACGTAATGCGCGTTTTTCGCCACTAGCAATTGCTGATCCCATAATAGCAACACCGCTATCTTGCATAACAGTTTTTACATCATTAAAGTCAACATTTACATGCATGTGTAAACTAATGATTTCTGCAATACTTTTTGCTGCATTCGTTAATACATTATCTGCATGAGCAAAAGCTTCAGTCATTTTTAAACTTCCGTAGATTTCACGTAATTTATCATTACCAATTACAATTAGAGTATCTACATACTTTTTCATTTCCTCTAAGCCTTTTTCAGCTTGCTCTCTACGCTTTTTACCTTCAAAAGAAAATGGAATAGTAACAATACCAACCGTTAAAATACCCAACTCCTTAGCAATAGATGCAATAACAGGCGCAGCACCAGTACCTGTACCACCACCTAAACCAGCAGTAATAAATACCATTTCGGTATTATCTTTTAAAATATTTTTTATTTCATCAATACTTTCTAAAGCAGAATCACGACCAACTTCTGGTTTTGCTCCAGCTCCTAAACCTCTTGTTAGAGAATTACCAAGTTGTATTTTATGTGTAACTGGACTTTTGCTTAATGCTTGTTTATCTGTATTACACACGATAAAATCAACGCCTTTTATTCCAAGTTTAAACATATGGTTTACAGCGTTACTACCGCCACCACCTACTCCAATTACTTTAATAATTGAGCTTTCTTCGTTTTCTGGTAAATCAAATTGCATCATGATTATATAGTTTTAAAATTTTAATTCTTATTTATTATTTTTTGTATTTATTAATTATTCAACATCATCAGTCATCCAATCTTTAGCTTTAGAAACTAAATCAGATAATAAGCTTCCAACTTTTTTAGTTGAGTGACCAGTGATTTTTTTATCTTCTTTCTTCTTTTCTTCTGTATTTATAGCAACTTTAGGCTCTTCCTTAACTTTAGTGTTATTAGTACCACGCTTAATTTCTCTTTCGTATTTTTCAATACCTTTCATTACTAAGCCCACACCTGTAGCATACATAGGGTTTTTCAATTCATCATCAGCCCCTGCTAAGTGTTCGTTTGGAGTACCAATACGGCAATCTAAGCCAGTTTGCAACATAATTAATTGAGGTAAGTGTTTTAGTTGTGCACCACCACCTGTAACTACAATACCACCAGCAAGTTTACGTTCAAACCCTGAGTTTTTAATTTCGAATAACACAAACTCCAAAATTTCTTCCATACGCGCTTGGATAATTTGAGCTAAAGTATTTACGGAAATTTCTTTATGTGGACGACCTCTTAAACCAGGAATTGAAATCACTTCGTTCATTTGATTTTCTTGGGCAAGTGCCGAACCAAAACGCATTTTTAATTGCTCTGCATGAGTTTTAATAATGCCACATCCTTCTTTAATATCATCAGTAATGATATTACCACCAAATGGAATTACAGCAGTATGACGAATAATGCCATCATAAAAAATAGCCACATCTGTTGTACCACCACCAATATCAACTAATACAACACCTGCTTCTTTTTCCTCATCACTTAAAACAGCATCAGCACTAGCTAATGGTTCTAAATGCAAATCAACTGTAGTTAATTTAGCACGCGTTACACATTTAAAAATATTTTTTACTGCAGAAACTTGTCCTGTTATAATATGAAAATTTCCTTCTAAACGAATTCCTGAATGACCAATTGGGTTTCTAATCCCACCTTCATTATCAATAATATATTCTTGTGGAATAACATGTATAATTTCTTCACCTGGATTCATAACCAAACGATGCATGTTATCAATTAATTGATCTACATCATTTTGGTTTACTTCCTCATCAAGTGATTTACGAGTAATCATGCCTCTGTGTTGCATACTTTTAATATGCTGACCAGCTATACCAACAATAACTTCTTCAATATCAATATCAGCCTTATCAGCAGCTATTTTAATTGCAGCGTTAATAGACTCAATAGTTTGTTCGATATTAGCAACCACACCACGTTGCACACCTAATGATTCGGCTTTACCTACGCTAAGTATTTCTACTTTACCGAATTCATTTTTGTAACCTACAATAGCTGCAATTTTAGTAGTACCAATATCTAATCCTACTACTAATTCGCCAGTAATTTTTCCTTTTTGATGTGTTTGTTTATCGTCCATAAACTATTTATTTTTTAGTGCAAACCACTTGGTTTTTATACTTAATATTAATTATTGAATATTTATTCCATCCATCCGTTTTATTTAATCCGTCTGTATAAAATGTTTTTAATTTTTTAAACTTCTCTTCTATATCAACAGCTTCTCCAAATATTATTTTATGATTACCAACTGCTAAAAACAATTCAAATTCTTTGTCTTTTGTAACATTAATTTGCTGTACGAGCATATTTAAAACTGTATCTTTTACTATGAATGATGATAGTTTATAAATATCATCTAACATACTTACTTTACTAAATAACTCATTTTTAGCAATTTCGTTTACAGATACAAGTACTCTTTGTGCATAAGGCTCTAAAATAAATCCAGTAGCCACTAAAACTCGCGCTGTGTGAGAATCGCTTAAAGGCATTAATTTAGATTGAGTATCGATGTAATAACTTTCACCATCCAAATTAAATACTCTTACTAATGGTGTTCGTTGTTTTACTTCTACATTTACATCTCCATTAACATCAACAGATACTTCAGCATTTTCAATTGCAGGATGAGCATTAAGAGCCTTTTCTATTTTTGTAATATCTAAATTTTTAATTTCAGTATTAACAATAGAATCTTGTCTATCTTTCAAATAAGTTTTTAAATCTTCTTCATCAACAAAAGTGTCGTCGGTATTATTTTCTACATACACACTTAAATTTTTAACCTCAACTTTTTTTTGTTTACTTGACACAAAGGCTAATGATACCATTAGCGTTGATAATCCAATAATCCAAAGAACGATGCTTACTATTTTTTTATTTATCTTCATTTTAAATTCTCCACTCTACTTTTCAATAATGTTTCAATTGGTTCAATAAGTGAATCTATATCTCCTGCTCCTAACGTCATAACCACTTGGCATTGTTTTGTTTTTAAAAACTCAATTACGTTTTCTTTTTTAACCAAATATTTATTTTTACTTTTCATTTTATCCAATAACATTTGTGAATTTATCCCATCTATGGGAAGTTCACGCGCTGGATAAATTTCTAATAAAATACACTCATCTAATAAATCCAAACTTTTAGCAAACCCATCTGCAAAATCTCTTGTACGAGAAAATAAATGTGGTTGAAAAATGCCTGTAATAATTCTATCTGGATATAATTGTTTAGCAGCAGAAATGGATGCTGTTAATTCTTCCGGATGATGAGCATAATCATCAATATATACGATTGACTTCGATTTTACACGATAATCAAATCTTCTTTTTACACCTTTAAAAGAACGTAAGGCACTGTTTATCACATCGCCCTTAATACCTAATTGTTGTGCAACTGCAACAGCTGCAATAGAATTTTCTACATTATGTAAACCAGGAAGCCCAATAGCCACATGACTTACAGGCTCTATCGGACTATTGATGTTATAACAAAACTCACCATCAATAATTTCAATAGAATCTGCAGAATATTCAGTATCTAAATTTAGTGAGTAGATGAGACGTTTATCTTTGATTTTCAAATCGTTATCAACAGATTTTTTAACAATCAAAAATCCTTCTTTTTGGGTTTGAGAAGCAAACTGAGTATAACTTTCGTGCATGGTATTTTTATCACCATAAATATCCAAATGATCTGGATCAACACTTGTTATTACAGAAATATAAGGATGCAATGTTAAAAAAGAGCGGTCATATTCATCAGCCTCAACCACAACAAACGCATTAGAATCTTCTGCATCACCTAGAAGAAGGTTAGTTTTATAATTTTGTGATATTCCACCCAAAAAAGCAAAACAATTTATTCCTGCCGATTTTAATATATGAGTAACTATGGTTGTGGTAGTTGTTTTTCCGTGTGTTCCAGCAATTGCAATGGTTTTAAACTGCTTTGTAATTTCGCCCAATACCCAAGCTCTTTTTTGCAATTTAAAATTATTTGCTTGAACATAAAGTAATTCTGCATGTGTTTTAGGAATGGCAGGTGTATAAATAAACAGAACATCACTGGAATTGTAATTCTCAAGTATAGACTTTAATAAATCAACATTATCATCATAGTGAATAGTAATTCCTTCTGACTGTAATTGCTTTGTTAACAAGCTTTCAGTTTTATCGTAACCATAAACAGTTTTACCATAATGGTTAAAATATCGAGCCAAAGCACTCATACCAATGCCTCCAACGCCCAAAAAATAATATAATTTATAATTTAATATCTGCATTAACTGGTATAATTTGCTAGTTTTAAAACTTCATGAGCTATTTGACTTGTGGCATTTGGCAATGCCATTGCCCCACAATTTTTACTAATTTCTTTTAAACGTATTGTATCATTAATTAATGAAATAGCCTCAACAACTAACTTCGTTTTCGCGTCAGCTTCTTTTACTAATACTGAAGCATTTTTATTTACCAAGGACATTGCATTTTTAGTTTGATGATCTTCGGCAGCTGATGGCAATGGAACTAATATAGAAGGCTTTGAAACAATACATAATTCAGAAACTGCTCCTGCGCCAGCTCTAGATATTACAACATCTGCTACAGCATAGGCATAATCCATACGAGATATAAAATCAACAGCATTAATATTCTTATTTGAATAGGGCTTGGTAGCTACTTTTGCTGTATCAAAATATATCTTTCCTGTTTGCCATATTAGTTGAATATCATTATCTGCAAACTGTTTTAATCCTTCAATTATAGCTTCATTAATTCCCCTTGCCCCTAAACTTCCACCAACTACTAAAATTGTTTTTTTATTTTTATCAAGTTTGAAATATTGATATGCTTCATCTCTATTTACATTCCCATTTAAAATATCTTGCCTAACTGGATTACCCGTTAATATTATTTTTTCCTTTTCAAAAAATTTTTCCATACCATCGTATGCAACACAAATTTTTTTAGCTTTTTTCGATAAAATTTTATTAGTAATTCCAGCATAAGAATTACACTCTTGTAACAATGTTGGTATACCTTTATTAGTTGCAGCTTTTAAAAGCGGTCCAGAAGCATATCCTCCAGTTCCAACTACCACATCTGGTTTAAATTCATTTACTATTTTACGAGTTTTTAATAAGCTTTGAATAATTAAAAAAGGCAATTTAAAATTAGAGAGAGAAAAATTACGTTGAAAACCAGCAATAGGAACACCTATAATTCTATAGCCAGCAGCAGGGACTTTTTCCATTTCCATTTTACCTAATGCCCCAACAAATAAAATTTCGGCTTGAGGTACAAGTTTTTTTATTTCATTAGCAATGGCAACTGCAGGAAAAATATGACCTCCTGTTCCGCCTCCGCTTAATATGACTTTTAATGGTTTCATTTTTTAAATTTTGTTCAAACCAAATTACTATGTTGCAATTACTTCGTTTGTATCTTTTTCTTCGTTTGTTTTACTTACACTTAAAATAATACCAATTGCAATACAAGTAAACCAAATAGAGGTTCCTCCCATACTTACTAATGGCAATGGTTGACCAGTAACTGGAAATAAATTTACAGCAACTGCCATATTTACTAAAGCTTGAAAAACCAAGCTAAAACTTAATCCAACAGCAATTAATCCTCCAAATGTTTTTTCAGAATCTCGTAAAATGCGTATACCTCTAAACAATAGTATCATGTATAAAAACAACATGATGAATCCTGTAAACAAACCATACTCTTCAATTATAATTGCATAAATAAAATCGGAAGATGCTTGTGGCAAAAATGCCCTTTGTGTGCTGTTACCAGGTCCTTTACCTATAACACCGCCAGTTGCAATAGCAATTTTTGCTTGGTCGCTTTGGTAATTATTTTTAGCATCACCTTTACTAAAGTTCTCTATACGTGCTTTCCAAGTTGCACCACGTCTCAATAAATCAGGAAATTGGTAAATTATTACTCCTAATAATAAGCCCATTCCTATACATGCACCAATTATATAGGCTATGAATTTTAATTTTATTCCGCCGACAAACATTAAAAACAAACAACTTACAAATAACAATGCTGCAGTAGAAAAATTGGCTGGAAAAATCAATAAACATATAGCTCCCACAGGGAATAAAATATATTTTAAAAGTGACTTAAAATCATCTAATTGACCTTGTTTTACAGTTAATACACGAGCAACAAAAATTAGTAATATTATTTTAGCAACATCAGATGATTGAAATGTTAACCCTAACCCTGGTATTGCAATCCATCTGCTAGCCTCACCTGCACTTACACCTTTTATTAATGTAAATAGCAAAAGAGGTATTACTAAAAAAATGCCTAATTGTCCAACTTTCGAAAACAAAGTGTAACGCAATTTGTGCACAAAATACATTATCACAATCCCACCAAAAACCAAAAACATATGTTTAAATAAAAATGCTTCGGCATTACCTTGTTTGTACTTATGTGCTAATGTAACTACAGAACTATACACAACTAAAATAGAGAGAAGCGACAATAGAAATACTATTGCCCAAATTACTCTATCTCCTTTTAAATATGTGAATAGTTTCATTTTATTAGTGATTGGTGGTAAGTGAATAGCAGTAAGTGGCTAAGTTCTACTGAAAAGTAGTTCTTATCACTTAACTCTAATTACTTAGCACTAAAGTTTTAAATTTATTTCCTCTGTTTTTATAATTATCAAAAATATCGTAGCTAGGACAAGCTGGCGAAAACAACACAACTTGATTTTTAATAGCTCTGTCTTTCGAAAATTTCACTGAAGTCTCTAAATCATCTAATAACACAATCATTACATGTCTATTAAAAATATTTTTTATTTCAGGGAAACGTCTTCCATAATAAATAACAGTTTTAATGTTATAATAATTAATATTTGTAAACCACGAGTAATCCGTTTTCAAATCATCTCCGCCTAAAATTAAAATAATTTCAGCGTCAATAGAATTAACACTTTCTACAGTTAGTTTAGCATTAGTTGCTTTAGAGTCATTAATATATGTTACATCATTAATATTTGCAACAAACTCAAAACTGTGATCTGTTTCACGGCTAATGGCAAATGTTTTTGATTTAATTTCAGTTTTCATTTTCTATAATCCTCTAACAGCCGATTTAAATTGCACACCTCTATCTTCGTAGTTTTTAAACAAATCAAAACTAGCACAAGCAGGAGATAATAATACAGCATCACCTTTAGTTGCTAATTTATAAGACATTGCTACTGCTTCAGCAGCAGAAGAAGCTTCCATTATTATTTCTACTGAATTTTTAAATGCTTTAATAATTTTTTTATTATCTACACCTAAGCAAACAATAGCTTTTACTTTTTCGTTAACTAATTCGGCTAACTCTTCGTAGTTATTTCCTTTATCTTGTCCACCAACTATCCATACAGTTGGTTTATCCATACTTTCTAAAGCATACCAAGCCGAATTAATATTTGTAGCTTTTGAATCGTTAATAAATTCGATGCCATTAACAGTAGCAACAAATTCCAAACGATGTTCAACATTTACAAAGTCTTCAAGACTTTCGCGAATAATATCCTTGCGGATATTAACAATACTAGCTGCCATTGATGCAGCCATTGAATTGTAAACATTATGTTTACCGGCCAATGCCAATTGTTCTAGGGTCATAATTAAGGGTTTAGGGTTATTATTATAATTAAGGGTTATTTCATTGTTTTGTAAAAAAGCGCCATTTCCTTCAACCGTTTTTTTAATACTGAAAGGGAGTTTTTCTGCTTGAATTGAATTGTGCTTCATAAATTCTTCCATCACTTCATCATCAGCACAATACACAAAGGCATCTTTTTCTGTTTGATTTTGAGCAATACGAAACTTAGAGGCAACGTAATTCTCAAATTTATATTCATATCTATCTAAATGATCGGGAGTAATATTTAATAAAATAGCTACATCCGCTTTAAAATCATACATTCCATCTAATTGAAAGCTACTTAGCTCTAAAATATAGTAATCAAAATTTTGAGTAGCAACTTGATAGGCAAAACTCTTACCAACATTTCCACCCAAGCCAACATTTAAACCTGCCTTTTTAAAAATATGGTAAGTTAATAGTGTTGTGGTTGTTTTCCCATTGCTACCAGTTATGCAAATCATTTTAGCATTTGTGTATCTTCCAGCAAATTCAATTTCAGAAATAATTGGGATGTTTTTTTCTTTAGCCTTAATTATTAATTCAGCCTTATCAGGTATCCCTGGGCTTTTAATAATTTCATCAGCATTTAAAATTAATTCTTCTGTATGTTTACCTTCTTCAAAAGCAATATTATTATTTTTCAATTCTGTTTTATACTTTTCTTGAATCAAACCTTTATCAGATACAAACACAGCAAAGCCCTTTGACTGTGCTAATATTGCACTGCCAACTCCGCTTTCGCCGCTACCTAATATTACTATTCGTTTATTCAATGGGTATTATCTTAATTTTAATGTGATGATTGTAAGCGCTGCTAACATGATTCCAATAATGAAAAAACGCATTACTATTTTAGATTCATGAAATCCTGATTTTTGATAATGATGATGAAGTGGTGCCATTTTAAATAAACGGTTAGCCTTTGCAAACTCCAACCCATGCTTTTTGCGTTGGTATTTAAAATAAAACACTTGCATAATCACTGATAAATTTTCTATTAGAAACACGCCACACAAAATTGGTATTAACAATTCCTTACGAATGGCTATAGCAAACACAGCAATAATTCCACCTAAAGCTAAACTACCTGTATCTCCCATAAACACTTGAGCTGGGAATGCATTATACCATAAGAAACCAACACAAGCACCAACAAATGCTGCCATAAAAACAACTAGCTCTCCAGTGTTAGGTATGTACATAATATTTAAGTAATCGGCAAAAACAGTATTACCACTTACATAGGCTAATATTCCTAACGTTGTTCCTATAATGGCACTAGTTCCGGCGGCTAGCCCATCAATACCATCTGTAATATTTGCACCATTTGATACTGCTGTTACTATTAATATAACAATTGGTATAAAAATTAACCAACCATATTTTATAGCGTTATCACCCATAAAAGACAATAACTCTGTGTAATCAAACTCATTATCTTTTACAAATGGAATAGTTGTTTTTATTGTTTTAATTGGAGTAACCGAATATTTTGGAATGGATAAATCTTTAGGTGCACCAGTTAATAAATCAAAATCTTTAGTTTCATATACACTTGAACTATTATGTGAGACGCGTTCTTTAATAACCACATCAGGATGAAAATAAAATACAGCACCTACAATTAATCCAATTCCAATTTGACCAACAACTTTAAACTTCCCTTTTAATCCTTCTTTATTTTTTTTAAACACTTTAATATAATCGTCTATAAAACCAATAGTTCCAAGCCAAATGGTAGAAATTATCATTATAACAATATATATATTATGAACCTTTGCAAATAATAATGTTGGAATAATAATAGCAGCTAAAATAATTAAACCACCCATTGTAGGTGTTCCTGCTTTTTCATTTTGTCCTTGTAATCCTAATTCTCTAATTGTTTCACCAATTTGTTTTTTACGAATAAAATTTATGATGCGTTTACCAAACACCATTGTTATAATTAATGATGATAATAAAGCCAAAGCTGCTCTAAACGAAATATACTGAAACACTCCAGCTCCAGGGAAGTTGAATTGTTGATCTAAATAGTGGAATAAATAATAAAACATGTTTTATATAGTTTGTGTTTCAAATAGTTCTTTAATAATTTCAAAATCATCAAAATGATGTTTCACACCATTTATTTCCTGATACTTCTCGTGCCCCTTGCCTGCTATTAATAATATATCTCCTTCCTTCGCAAATGCCACTGCGGTTCTAATAGCTTCTTTTCTATCACTTATTCTTAAGGCATTTTTCATCTCAACAGGAGATAAGCCACTTTGCATTTGATTTAGAATTTCTTCTGGATTTTCGCTTCGAGGATTATCGCTTGTTAATATTGTTTTGTTGCTATACTCACAAGCAATTCTTGCCATTATAGGACGTTTAGCAGAATCTCTATCACCACCACAACCAACAACAGTTACTACTTGCTCATTACCTGTTCTAATATCTTTTATAGTTTCTAAAACATTTTTTAAGGCATCGGGTGTATGAGCATAATCAACAATAGCAATAATTCCATTTTTAGATTTCACATACTGAAAGCGACCTTCTACAGAATTTAAATTACTGAGTGTAGTTAAAACTTGTACTTTATCTTGTTTCAATAATTGAGAAATAGAATAAACTACCAAGGCATTATAAGCATTAAAAGATCCTATCAATTTTATCCAAACTTCCTGATTATCTATATTTAAAAGCAATCCGTTCAAATGATTTTCCATTACTCTGCATTTGTAATCTGCAATAGACTTTAATGCATAGGTAACTTTCTTAGCTTTTGTGTTTTGTAACATCACTAAGCCATTTTTATCGTCTTTATTTGTTAAAGCAAAAGCATCATCTGATAAGTTATCAAAAAATAATTTCTTTGCTTTAATGTATTCATCAAATGTTTTATGATAATCTAAATGATCGTGCGTTATGTTTGTAAATGCACCACCAGTAAATTTTAAGCCTGTTATACGATGTTGAACAACTGCATGAGAACTCACTTCCATAAATGCATATTGACAACCTTCATCTACCATTTGATTTAGTAATTCATTTAATGATAATGCATCTGGCGTGGTATGAGTAGATGGAATAATTGTATTATTAATCTTATTTTCTACTGTAGATAATAATCCAACGTTATAACCTAAACCTCTAAACAAATTAAATAATAAGGTTACAGTTGTTGTTTTACCATTGGTACCTGTAACTCCAACTAATTTTAATTTTTCAGATGGATTATCATAAAAATTACAAGCTATAAAACCTAATGCTTCAGAAGAATTTAGAACTTTTATATACGTAACATTTTCGTTTAAAGAAGAAGGTAACGTTTCGCAAACTACTGCTATTGCACCTAATTCTATTGCTTTATCAATAAAATTATGACCATCAACTGTAACGCCAACAGTAGCAATAAACAACGAATCTTTTTTTACTTTTCTCGAATCAAAAGTAACTGAAGAAATAGCAATATTAGTTGAACCAATAATTTCTTCAAGTCGAGTTTTATATAATATGTCGCTTAGTAATTTCACGTTTAACTTAAAATCAATGTTATTTTATCTCCTTTATTATATTTTTTTCCAGCTTCGAGTGATTGTTTTTTTACTGAGCCCATTCCATACAACTTCACATTAAATCCACTGTTTTCGAGTAAAAACAAAGCATCCTTTGCCGATAATCCATTTAAGTTTGGAACAATACCTTTTTTTAATTGACTTTCTAAATTTGATGATTCAATAGTTTCGTATGCATTACCTTTTTTATGTTGCGAAGGGGTTTCAGCTACAGTATATGTTTTTGTATTTGGTAAACTAAATGTTTTATAAATAGATGCCAGTTCAGATGAATTTGATTTTATTGCAGATGGACCTGAGCTTAAAATACTTTGTTTATTATTTATAGGTTCAATAAAATCTAAACTAGTAGAATATACTTTCTCTGCTATTTCTTTAAACACTGGTCCTGCTACTAAACCACCATAATAAATACCATTACTTGGAGAATTAATAACAACAATGCAAGTGTATAAAGGATTATCTGCCGGGAAATAACCAACAAATGAAGCTTGATACTTACGCTCACCTACTCCGCCATATAATGTTTGGCCAGCTACTTTTTTTACTCCTACATTTGCAATTTGCGCTGTACCTGTTTTTCCACCCACTTTAAAAGCAGTAATATTTAAACCTTTACCACTTCCGTTTTGAACAACACCTTCCAACATTTTTTTTGCTTTAATAATTGTAGATTTTTTAACGATTTGTTCAGCTATTACTTCAGTACTAAATGTTTTAACCGTTACCCCATTTTTTTTAATTTCATTTTCAAAGCGTGGGCGAATCATTTTGCCATTATTAGCAATAGCATTGTAAAGAGTTAAAGTTTGTAATGGAGTAATTAAAGTTTCATATCCATAACTCATTTGAGGCAATGTAATGCCCGACCAATCTTTACCCTTAGGATTTTTAATTAAAGGCACACCTTCTCCTGGTATTGATAAACCAAGTTTTTCATTTAAATGAAACGATTTAATTTTATCAATGTATTGTTGTGGGTTTTTAGAATAATATTTAGTTATAGTTTTGGCAACAGCAGTATTTGAAGAGACTTCAAAAGCTCTTTGTAAAGTTAATACAGGTGATTCTGGTGCATGAGAATCTTTAATAGTTTTGTTGTAATATGTTACTTCTCCATTTCCTACTTGTATTTTTTCATCTAAACTCAAATCGTAATCATCTATTACTGCTAAGTATGATGCTAACTTAAATGTAGAACCAGGCTCAGTTGCATAACCAATTGCATAATTTAAATTTTCAGAATATGAACTTGTAGAATCTTTACCATCTCTTGTTAAATTAGCAATGGCTTTTATTTTACCAGTTTTCACTTCCATTAAAATTGCACAACCATGCGATGCATTATTCTTAACTAAAGTTTTTAATAAAGCATTTTCTGCAACGTCTTGGATATTAATATCTATTGTTGTATATAAATCACTTCCATCTTTTGGCTCAACTTCATTTTCATCATTAATAGGGCGCCAAACATCACCAGCAATTTTTTGCATTAAACGCTGTCCGCTTATACCTTTTAAAATAGAATCATAAGCTCCTTCTAAGCCAACAGGCAATACCCCTTCACGAGACATGCCAATTGTACGAGCCGCTAACATTTTAAATGGACGCTCACGTTTATTAGTTTGAAGGGTAACTAAACCACCACGTTTTCCTCTTTTAAAAATGGGGAACGTTTTTAAAGTTTGTAAATCTTTATAGGAAACATTTCGTTTTAACACAACATATCTATCTCCTTTTTTACGAGCTTTGCGCAGTAATCGAGTATAAAGACTTGCAGCTTTATCTTTAAATAAATCTGAAAGCATAAATCCCAAAGAATCAACTTTACTTTCAAATAATTTTTTATCAATAGATGGAGCATTTATATCAACTGCTACCTCGTAGTATGGCAACGATGTTGCTAATAAATTTCCATTTTCATCAAATATATTTCCTCTAACAGCTTCTATAGTTTTTAAATCAGTAGTTAATGCTTCAGCTTTTGCCTTCCATTGATCACCTTCTTTAAATTGTATAACACAAATTTTGTATAAAATAGATATAGCAAATACACATAGCATAATGTATACTATATAACTACGTGATAATATGTCTTTCTTATTTTCCAATTTTATTTTAGTGTATCAATTTCAATTTTCATTGGTGCTACAACAGGTTCCTTTAATCCAAGTTTTTCTACTCTTTTTGCAATTTCACTTTGTTTACTAACAAACATCAAATCAGATGTTGTTGAAATATATTCTGTACGTTTTTCCTTTATTTCGTTACTAGTTTTATTTACTTCTCTTATTTTATCATCTGCGTAATATCCATTAGCTATATATAAAATGGCTATAACCCCTAAAAACAAAATAAAGGGTATCATCTCTACCGCTTTATCATTACTTAAAAACGAACCTCCAAAAACCTTTGATAAAGCATTTGCTAAAACTCCTTTCTTACCTTGCTTCTTTGGCTTCTCTTCAATCTCTGGCTCATTATCAATAATATCCAATTCCTCAAGTTCTTCAACTTCAGTTAACACTGGTTTATCTCTAAATTTATTTGCCACCTTTTTATTTAGTTTTTAGTTTTTAGTTTTTAGTTTTTAGTTTCTTTTATTAAGACCTAAACATTAAAAACCAACCACTATAATTTAACTGCAACTCTCAACTTCGCACTTCTTGCCCTCGAATTACCTTCAATCTCTTCAGCACTAGGCACAATTGGTTTATTTGTTAATGACTTAAAATATTTTTTTATAGTTCCAAACACAATATCCTTTTCTTCAACACCTTCAACATTCCCTGATTTTACAAGATTCTTCACCAATCTATCTTCAAGACTATGATAACTCATAACTACCAATGGAGCTCCAGGCTTTAACAATGAGTAACACTGAGTTAAACATTCTTTAAGAGCTTCCATTTCTTGGTTTACTTCTATTCTAATAGCTTGATAAACTTTAGCTAAATACCTATTAGCTTCAAACTTTGGCGTACATTTTATAATAGCTTCATTAAATTGCGTAGTACTTTCAATTAAACCGTTAGCACGTTGCTCAACGATTACATTAGCTAATTTAAAAGCATTATCAACTTCGCCATACTCTCTAAACATTGCTGTAAGCTGCTTTACATCGTAGGTGTTAATAACCTTATGAGCTGTTAATGCACTTTTTTGATTCATGCGCATATCTAAATCGGCATTAAAGCGGATAGAAAAGCCACGCTCACCTTTATCAAATTGATGTGATGAAACGCCTAAATCTCCAAGTATTCCATCAACTTGGGTAACGCCATATAATTTTAAATAATTAGAAATGAATCTGAAATTATGAGGTATAAAAATTAAACGTTTATCATTCGGTATATTTGCTTTAGCATCTTCATCCTGATCAAAAGAAAACAACTTTCCTTTTTCAGAAAGATGCTTTAATATTTCCTTTGAATGACCTCCGCCACCAAAAGTTAAATCCACATATACTCCATCTGGATTGATAGATAAATGTTGTATGCACTGTTGTAAAAGAACGGGGATATGATACGTATTACTCATCATCTCCATCATTAAAATTTAAGTTACCTAATACATCTTGAGCTAATTTTTCAATATCCAAATCTTGAGACAAGAATTGATCATACATTGTTTTATCCCAAATTTCGATTACATTATTACTGCCTAAAACTTTTATATCAGTTGTAATACCAGCATAATCTACTAATGCCTTTGGAAGTAAAACCCTACCAGTATTGTCAGCATCAGCACCAGTTGCTCCACCAGTAAATTTTCTTACAAATACATCGTTAGCTTTTATTAATCTATTTAGCTTACTTAATTTTTTATTGAGTTTATTCCATTCATTAATGGGATAAAGCACTAAACATTTTTGATGAAGATTTCTATTTATCACAAACCCTTTTTCAAACGCATCGTCAAGCTGCTTCCTTAAATTAACAGGAAACATAAAACGCCCTTTAGCATCTACTTTACAATCAAATTCTCCTATAAGGCTCGACATCAGTGGTTTTGGTTTGAATAGCGTCAAAAATATCAAAATTTTACCACTTATTACCACTTTAAGCCATTTTTTACCACTTTTGTTGAAAATTTTATCTTCTGTTAATAAAAGTGTGAGATTTTATTCTTATTAAAAAGATCAGAAGGTTATTCCAAAAGGCTATATTTTACAGTTAAATAACTCTTTTTTAGTACATTCTAAATTTTCATGAAATCTGATTTTTGATTTTTGAGATATTAACAATTGTGTTAACTTTGGCAAACTAAGTATGGAAGAAAAAAAATTTATTGATATTGATAAGGTTTTAAAAGAAAAAGCCTATAAATTATACAAATGGCTACCGCGTTTTGCTATTAATTGGCTTAAAAAAAAGCTTCATGAAGATGAAATTAATAAAGCCATGGTTGATTTTAAAGATGATTATGGCTTGGAGTTTAACAGAAAAGCTTTAGACAGACTTGGCGCAAAGGTTGAATCTAAAAATCAAGAACTAATTCCAAAAACTGGCTCAATTATAATAGCAGCAAATCATCCTTTGGGTGGATTAGACGGTATGTCCCTTATTAAATCGGTTGGAGAAGTGAGGCCAGACGTTCGTTTTTTTGTGAATGATATTTTAAAAAATTTAAAGAATTACGGCGAAATTTTTGTTGCTGTAAACAAAGTTGGTGCGTCATCCACAAGTTCTTTAAGAACAATGGAAGAAACCTTTATGACAGAATGTGCAGTTTTGTTTTTTCCAGCAGGCTTAGTTTCTCGTAAACAAAATGGTTTGGTGAGAGATTTAGAATGGAAAAAAAGTTTTGTAACTCAAGCTATTGATCATAAGCGTATGATACAGCCAGTTTATATAGAAGGTGAAAACTCAAAATTCTTTTACAATTTTGCTAATTTTAGAAAAAAAATAGGTATAAAAGCTAATATTGAAATGTTGTTTTTGCCTGATGAAATGTTTAAAGCAAGAAAAGAAACAATAAAAATTCACTATAGTAAACCTTTTGATTCTCAATTGCTAGATAAACGTAAAACAGACAGAGAATGGTCTAAACTTTTATATCAATTTATATATTCTGAAGAGTTTATGAAGGGTATTTGCTTTGAAGATTATATGAAAAACTTCTAATTTTTTTTATACTTTATTCATTTTGTTATACTGTATAAGTTAATTAAGTCAACTTCTTAATACTATACCTACAATAACCCAAAACATCATTTCACTAAATTCCACTTTGATGATACTTATTTTTTTTTAATTTTAAACATCAATATATTTACCATTATTATTTTATTTATATGAAATCATCATTTATCAAAAATCTTAAAATTTCAATTGTTTTATTAATAACAATTTTAACATTTAACAATAAACTTAAGGCTCAACTTTCTGGAGGCGATGCTTTTATGAAAGGTACTAGTGTTGAAATTGGTGTTGATGGAACGAATGGATTTGAAGGAGCTGGTTCAGCTGCACCAGGAGGATACCATTTTAGAGGTGGTTTTGGTTTATCAGGATTTGTTGCCGATCCATTATTAAGCGCATGGGCAAATTATAATGGAGACTTTTTCACGCCTGGAACACCTGAAAATGGTTGGGGTTTATTAATTGGAAATTCTGCTGCAGGTTTGCAATTAGGTAATAATGCCGCTGGTCCTTCTCTTATAAGTACAGGAGCCGGTGTTTCTTATGCAAATTTTGGTACAAGTATTAATGTATGTTGGAATGGCTCTGTAGTTTCTGGCACCAATAATATTTCTGCAAACATAGTTTATTCGTTAGGTACTAATAATTTATATTATACTACTACCGTCAAATTAACAAATAATTCAACTAGCGCTATTCCTGAAATGTATTACTATAGAAATGTGGATCCTGATAACAATCAGTCTTTGTCAGGAAGTTTTGTTACAGATCAATTAATTGAAAATCAATCTACTACAGATCCATGTGCATTAGCCTGTGTAAGTGCAAGTCAAGCAGCAACTGGCACATCTGGTGTTTCATATATGGCTTTTGCGGGTGTTGGTTCAGACTTTAGGGTGTGTTATGGTGGTTTTAGTAACAGAAACGGATTTGATTTGTGGAATGGCACAGTTGGATTTACTCAAGCGGTTGGATCTACAAATACAGGTGATGAAGCAATTTCAATTTCATATAAGATTTTAAATTTTTTACCAGGAACGAGTAGGACATTTAATTTTGTAACAATATTAAAATCTACTGATAAAGTACAAGCGATTAATAGTTTAATGGCATTATCTTATCCGGGTTCATCTACCTCTGGCCCATCGGCATGTTCTCCTGCTACAAGTGATACAGCTAAAATATGCGGCCCAACCATGATTGAAGTTACTGGAACTAATTTAAGTAACTTTAATTGGACTTGGAATCCGCCAACAGGTTTGTCTAGTTCAACTACATTTAGTACGATTGCTAACCCATCTGTTACAACCGCTTATACAATAACTGGAGTTCCATTACCAGGCCCATGTAGTGCAACAACAGCGGCAGTATTTACAATTGTTGTAGTGCCAATGCCTGTAACCACTGTTTTTAATCCATCTATTACAGTTTGTGCTGGTAATCCAATTTTCTTAAATGGCACAAGTACTGGTACTGGTGGTGTTTACACCTGGTTTGGTCCAGGTGGTTATTCCTCTTCTTTAATAAGTCCAACCATAACACCTAGTACACTTGCAAATTCTGGAACCTACACTGTTTCTAATGCAACATCGTGTATTATTGCCCAAACTACAGTCTCCGTCATAGCACTGCCAACAGTTACCATTTCCTCAACAAGTAATACACTTTGCATAAATAACACAGCTACATTAACAGCCAATAGTTCTGCATCAATTGGATACACATGGACACCATCTGGTACATTAGGCTCACCTTCTGCATCTATTACTACTGCAACTCCACTTACTAATACAACCTATACTGTTATTGTTGGTGCAGGTTCTTGTACAAATTCGGCAGTAAAAACTATAAGTGTTGTCCCTTCACCAATTATTGGTGTGCTTACATTGACAAATACAACTTGTGGTTTATGTAATGGTATTATTACTGCCTCAGCATCTGCAGGTTTAGCACCATACACCTATTCATGGTCACCAAGTGTAAGTACTCAATCATTTGTTACTGGATTGTGTCCTGATAATTATTCAGTTACAATTCAGGATGGGAATCAATGTAAATCTACATTTAGTTCTGCTATTGCAGGATCAGCAATTTTCCAAGCAAGTTTAACTGCTTCAAGTACTGAAGTTTTTCAAGGTGAACCTGTTACTCTTACTGGAATGAGCGGTGTAACTTATACATGGTCTCCTAATTTATATTTAAGTTGTGATGTTTGCCCTGTTACAATTGCAACTCCAATGGATGACATTGCGTATTGTGTTGAAGCTACATCTGTTGATAATTGTAAAGACACTGCTTGCATAGATATTATTGTAAAATGTGGTGATATTTTTGTGCCAAATGCCTTTTCTCCCAACAATGATGGTCATAATGATGAACTAATTGTATTTGGAAATTGTATCAAAGATTTAGTTTTCAGAATATACGATAGATGGGGAGAAATGGTTTATGAAAGTTTTGATACAAGCAACAAATGGGATGGCAAATACAAAGGTTATTCAGTTACTGCTGGTGTATTTGTCTATCAATTATCGGCCAAGTTAAAAAGCGGCGAGGTGGTAAACAAAAAAGGTAATATTACCGTTGTTAAATAGAAACATTAATCAACTTACTAAGTTTCTATATTTTAAAAATTGACTATGACCTATAAAAATAATCTGCCAACACGCATTAAAGTAACACTAGTTGCTCTAATGTGTGTTGCTGTTTCTAAAGCTCAAGATATTCACTTTTCTCAATTTTTCGCAATGCCCATTTTGGTTAATCCAGCTAATGCTGGCGTTGAATATGATTTGGATATTGGTATTATTCATCGTAATCAATGGAAAGCGGTTGCTCAACCTTTTACGAGTTATGGAGCTTCTATTTCTGGCAAAGTACCTACTAATAGCAAGAAAAAAAGAAAAGGTAGACTTGGTTTAGGTTTAG
>CALMMX010000152.1 GCA_937868545.1 uncultured Bacteroidota bacterium | reverse complement strand
GTGGTAGTTAGCAATTAGGTTTGTACCAGTAGTTGCAATTTCACCATTCATATTATTTTGAATTTCTGTTTGGCATAATGTACGTTTCCAAATACGAACTTCATCAATTGATCCATTGAAATATTCACCTAAAGCAGCAGTCTCTCCTCCAATCCAAACTTGGTTTGTACTAGTAACAAAGTTTCCTGATGCTGATGCTGTTCCTGATGGCAGACCATTTACGTAAATACGCATAGTAGTTCCATCCCATGTACCTGCAATGTGAGTCCAAGTGTTTAATGTAACAGTTGCAATAGATGTAACTGCGATTAAGCTTCCGTTATTTGTAAAAAATGTATAATTGTTAGCATCTCGTCTTAATATAAACTGCGAGCCTGTTCCTGAAGTAGCATAGTTACTAACAATAGAACCATAACCAGAATTAGTAGTTGGTTTTACCCAAGCTTCTAATGTTATTTTGTTTGTACCATTAAATTGGGTATTTATTCCAGAACCTAAATTTACATAATCATTTACACCGTCAAAATTTAGAGCTTCGGCAACAGAACAAATATTAACTGTTACTGTTTGGATTGCCATATTAGAAACACAACCTAAAGTGTTTGTACCAACTACTGAATATGTAGTGGTTGATGTTGGTGAAACTACATTTGTTGCTGTGGTTGGGCCTGCAGTCCAAGTATAAGATGAAACGCTACCACTAGCAGTTAAAGTAGTTGATGAGCCAGAGCAAATAGAACTTACTCCTGTAATAGCAACAGTAGGACTTACAAACGCTGTAACTGTGCTACCAGATGTAACTGCACCTGGAGCTACCCAGTTAGAAACAGTACCTGTTAAAGCAATACTAGTTAGTGTTCCAGTATAAGCACTAGCAGATGCATCTATTAAAGTAGTAACAGTAGGGTTTGCTGCACCATATAACCCTTGATTAAAGTGGTAGTTAGCAATTAAGTTTGTACCAGTAGTTGCAATTTCACCATTCATGTTATTTTGAATTTCTGTTTGGCATAAAGTACGATTCCAAATACGTGTTTCATCTATTGATCCGTTAAATAATTCACTAATAGAATTTCCACCAATCCAAGTTTGATTTGTTAATGAAATAAAATTTGTACCTGCATAAGCAGTAGTTCCAGATAAAACGCCATTCACATAAATTTTCAAACTAACTCCATCCCAAGTACCAGCAACATGTTGCCAAACACCAGTTGTAACTGTAGCTACAGAATTTACATTAGTAAAACCACCTCCGTTATTTGTCCAAAAAGAATATACATTTCCGTCTCTGCGCAACATATATTGCATATTAGTTGCAGGTGAAGTACAGTAATTTCCTACAATAACCCCTAAACCTGTATTTGTAGATGGTTTTACCCATGCTTCAACTGTAATTTTATTTGAAGCACTTAATGTAGTATTTAAAGCATTGCCAACATTAACAAAATCATTTACACCATCAAAATTTAAAGCAGCTCCATTAATAGAAACTGTTGAAATTACTGATGCTAAACAACCTGATGCATTTGAGCCAATTACCGTGTAAGTAGTAGTTATAGTAGGACTAACAATTGGTCCACTTGGTGAATAAGTATAAGAAATGCCACCACTTGGAGTTAATGTAAAATTAGACCCTGAAATTATAACACCACTATTTACTGTTATTGTTGGGGTTGCATTAACTGTAATAGTAGCAACAGTTGCAGGCGAACTTACACAACCAGCTGCATTTGTACCTGTAACTGAATATGAACTTGTACTTGTAGGACTAACAACAGCACTTCCACTTGAAAAAGTATAAGTACTAGCGCCACTTGGCACCATTGTAAAACTAGAACCTGAGCAAATTGCACCGCTTGTTACCGAAATTGTAGGTAATGCATTAACTGTTATTGATTTTGTTGCCATATTAGAAACACAACCTAAACTATTTGTACCAACTACTGAATATGTAGTGTTTGTTGTTGGTGAAACTACATTTGTTGCTGTGGTTGGTCCTGCAGTCCAGGTATAAGAACTAACACCACTAGCCGTTAATGTTATAGATGAACCATTACAAACTGAACTAGGACCTGCAATTGCAATAGTTGGGCTTACAAAAACTGGAACAGTACTACCAGAAATAACTGCACCTGGAGCAAACCAGTTAGAGGTTGCACCATTTAAAGCGAAGCTGTTTAATGTACCATTATTAGCAAAAGTTGATAAATCAGTTAAAGTTGTAACTGTGGTATTATTACTGTTATCTATCCCTTGGTTGAATTTATAATAGGCTACCAAACCGGTTTGAGGTAAAGTAAGCTCTCCATTTTTGTTGTTTAACAGCTCCCCTCTGCACAATCCACGATTCCATACACGAACCTCATCTAAAGAACCAGCATAGTGAAAACCAGTTCCGCCAAAATTACCAATAGCTAAGTCATTACTAATTGTAGCGTTACCAGTATTGACTTGTGTTGCTTCTAAAACACCATCTACGTATAGTGAAACAACACCGCTTTTCCTTACAGCTGCTAAATGATGCCAGTTTCCATCAGAAATTGTGGTAGTGCCAGTTGCATCAGTTCCACCAATTAAAGAAAAGTTAGCTTTACCGCTCGCAACTCCAAACCAATAATTGTTAGGTCCGAATATTTTCCCTATCATTACTGCATTACCAATTGACATAGTTGTTTTTGCCCATGTTTCAATGGTAAAATCATTAGTACCAAAACTAAAACTACTGTTGTTAGGTACATTCACAAAATCATTTACACCATCAAAATTTAAAGCAGCTCCTGGACCCAATATTTTTATTACATAATCTTCTGCTTCACCTCCACCAATATTATCACAAGCGCTTGCTTGGGTTGTAGAGTAAGCACAACGTGCTCTGAGGTTATATGTGCCAGATGCTATACTGGTTGGAATTGTAAAAGTATTAGCATGTACTAAAAATGGATTATTATTAAACATGTTTTCGGTAGCATGTTCATATACACCATTTTTATTTAAATCAATCCAAATGCCAAAGCCTTGAGGTGTTGAACCACTACCAACATTTGCACTAAAAGTTGTTGAGGCACCAGAAACTATGGTCCAAGTAACGGCACTTGTGTTTAAATATCCTAAAGCTCCTCCACTGCATCCAGCAGATACACCAGAGCTAATACCATTAATACTAAAGAAATCGATCCGATCACCAAACGAACAGCCACTTACGCTAGGTGGGGCTGTATTTACGTTGCATTGTGCTTTTGCTGAATTGAAATTGGCTCCTAAAAGACAACCAGCAATTGCTAAAATTTTAAAATAGTTTATTATCATAGTTATAAGTTTTAATATTTATCAAAAATAAAAAACGAACATCATACTTTAAAAAAAATGGGGTGAATTACCGATTTATGTATGTGAATTGAATATAAAACTAAAGTATTGAAAAGTTAATTTCATTAATACAATTTTGGAGAATTAAAACAGTAAAATTTGATGTTGTTACATGGGCTTTAAAATCAAAAGAATTTGAAACAAAATTTATTCTCCTAAGTTTGGTTGGTTACCTCTAGATATTGGTATTTCAATTTGATTTATAAACACACTCTTGGTTGTACTTTTAGTAATTTTACTGATATTTACAATATAGGAGCGGTGAGTGCGGTGGAACATATGACTTGGTGTATTTTCTCTAAACCACTCTAATGTATTACGCAATGTGTATTTTTTTGAGCTTGTAACAACATGTATATAATTATCATCACTCTGGGCAAATAAAATAGTATCTGTAGCTAACTTTATGTTAGCGGTTCCATCTTTAAAAAGTAAAAATGATTCATTTATTGTTTCAATATTAGTTTCAACTAGGTGCACGGCGGCATAAATATCTATAGCTTTAAACGGCTTTGTTATGTATCCTGATGGCTTAGTGCTTAGCGCGTGCTGAATAATATCTTTATCAGAATGAGCAGTAATAAAAATAAAAGGTATATTATAATTTTTATTTAATTCTTCCGCAATTTCAATACCTTCTCTTTCGTTTTTCATTCGAATATCTAGTAATATAAGGTTTGGATTAAAAGAATTAATTAACTCAAAGGCTTGTTTTCTGCTATGTGCTAAAGCAATATTAGTGTAATCCATCGCCATTAGCTTATCTTTTAAAAACTCAGCTATTAAAACTTCATCATCAACAATTAATATTTTAAAATTAGTTTTCATTTAGTGTATAAGGAATTTTAAATGTATATAATAAACCATTATTATTTTTCATTTCGTAACTGGCGCCCATTTGCCTCGAAAAAATATCTATTAATCGCAATCCAAGTCCTTTTTTCTCTATAGTTTCAGGCATTCCTTTTCCATTATCTGCAATTGAATAGAGTAGTGATTTTTGATCGTTGTTGACACTTAATTTGATTGTAATTAAAGGATTAGTTGATTCGTTAAAGGCATATTTAATTGTGTTACTGATAATTTCTGAAGTTATCATCCCAATTGCAACACAATTTGTAATGTTAAATTTTACATCATCAATTTCTGTTTCAAATTTAATTTTTTCTTCAGTATCATAAATTAATTCTTTTAGCTTGTCTATTAATTCAAATAAGTATTCTTTTACAGAAACATATTCTAATTTTTCCTTATTGTAAAGCATTTCGTGTACTAATGATATTGCATTAATACGTCGGGATGTTTCTTTTAAAATTTCATAATTTTCTTTGTCATTTATTGTGTCTAGTTGCATTTCAAGCATAGCTGCAGTAAACTGTAAATTGTTTTTTACACGATGATGTACTTCCTGTAATAATGCAATTTGCTCAGCTAAAGATTCTCTTAATTCAAACGTTCTAACGTCAACAATATGTTCAAGTTTTTGGTTTTGTTTTTGTAATGATTTAATGCGTTGTTTAATAATTAAAAAGATAGTAATTACAATTATTGCAACAATAATTATAATAAACAACCATGTTTTATAAAATGGTTTAGGCACATTTAAATTAATAAAAAGTTCTGTTTTATTCCATGAGCCATTTACACATTGAGCTTTTATTTTTATAGTATACTTGCCATAAGGTAAATTATTTAATTTGATAATCCCTTCATTTGTATAATTCCATTCCTTTTCTAAACCAGCAATTTGATATGCATATAAGTGTGTTCTATCTTCTAAATCCACCAGCAAGACTTGTATGGAAATATTTTTTTTATTTTCAGTAAGTGTTATGTTTTTTTCTTTAAAATAATTATTGGTTTCATCTTGTATTAAATATGTGTCACTATTATAAACGCTTATATTATTTACTAAAAATGGGTAGTTTAGGTTGCCTTCGTTTTCAATAAAATCTTTTGGGTTAAAATAAGTTACACCATTTAAACCGCCAAAATAGAGTGTTCCATCAATATCTTTAAAACTTGATGTTCTATTAAATTCATTGTGTGGTATTCCGTCTTTTTCGGTGTATATTTTAACTTGTTTGGTGTTTTTATTGAATTTAGCCAAGCCAAATTCTGTACTTATCCATAAATTATTAAATGCATCTTCTTCAATTCTATAATGAGTAAGTGATAAAAAACCATTGTCTACTCCAAAGTATTCAATAGTGTTGCCTTTTCTGTCCCAACAATATAATCCATTAAATGCTGTAGCAATCCAATACAATCCGTCTTTATCAATATGTAAATCATTAATGTCTTCTACAAGTAATTTTTTATTTTTTTCTTTTTGAAATTTGTTAAAGCAATCAATAATTTTACCTTGGTTGTTTAAAGTATAAATCCCATTATTGGCTACAATTAATATGTTTTGACTATCTTTTAAAAAGCGGTAAGTAATATTTGGACTTGAATAGTTACCAACATTAATATTAGTAACTGTATTAGATTCGGTATTATATATGCAAGGTTTTTCGGTACAACCTAAAAGTAATTGATTTGTTTTAAAAGGAAAAATAGCCCATACTTCGCCAAATAATTTAGCGTTTTTGTTTTCAATTTTTTCTGTTTGAATATTTACTGTTTGAATATTGGAACTTGAACTCCATAGTTTATTTGAACTTTCACAAAATCCAAAGTTATTGTTGCTTTTAATTAATTTGGTTCCATGTGGTTTTTTAATCCCAATAAAATCTGATGTTGCAACTAGTAGTGTATCTTTATATTTATAAAATCCTCGAGAAGAATTATTCAATCCAAAAGGGATTTGCTTATTAGTAAAAAGTAAATGGAAATTATTTTTTGTGATTGTAATTTTAAGAAGTCCTTCACTTGTTGATAGCCAATAGTTTCCAATGTTGTCTTTAAAAACTGATTGAACTTTCGCTTTTTTAAATTCTTCTTTATCAGTAGAGTCTAAAAGTGGTATTAAGTCTTTGTTTTTTTGAAATAAATATATAGAATTGTTATTATTGAAAACTAAACCAGATAAATTTAACCTATTGTAATAATAGCGCATCCTATTTATAAATGTAAAGTAAGGAAAAGACGTATCTGTTTTGCTAATTTCTTTTAGATTTGAAAAGTTTTTTAAGTAATAGAACTTTCGAATTTTATCTTTTTCGTAATCTAATAAAAACCCTCCTTTATCATCTTTATAATTTACAGAACCTAAATTTGCTTTGGTTGAAATAATGGTAGAATCATTTAAAACAACAAATGCTTTATCCATCATGTTTATGCCAGTATAATAGGGCTCAAGAATGGCTTGTATAGAAGAGCCATTATTTATGAATTTTATTGTTTTGGTAGGTTTTATTGTTTGTTTTATAAATTGACCATTTTTGTTAAGCAACATTACGTTTGAAGTAATGTAAACCATGTTTTGCAGATTGGTTAATGGTTTTAATGTAAAATAAACGTGTTGAGTGTCATCTGGATCCGATCTTACTTCAAAAACATCACTGTCTTTAAAAGGTACATTAACGTAATGTTCCTTTAATTTTTTTATTTTAAATGTATTAATGTCAATTACATCTATATGCCCAGGTTCATATGTAAAGTTAGTTTTATCATTAAAATAAGATATAATAATTGCATTATTGTGGTCGCTTACAATAGTATTAATATTATTACTATATAATCCATGTGATTTTTGCGTGAAAGAAATAAATTTTTTTCCATCAAATCTACATAAACCATTATTGGTTACTATCCAAATATAGCCATTATTATCTTGAGTAACATTTTTTGCGATTCTTCCAGAAAGCCCGTCTTTATAAGTGTATAGTCTTTTTTCAACGTAATAGTTATTGTTATTTTGCGCATAATTTTTGTAAAATGTGCAAAGGCAAAATAAAATATAAATACAGTTATTAATTGTTTTTTTCAAGGACTTTAAAAGTGGTTAAATACATTGTTGTTTGCAAATTTTTGTGGTAAATGCACCTATTTTTGTATGCCAATAACCATAATTTGCACTTTTTAAGCACTCATCACTTTTGTGTAAATATTAATAGTAGGTGAGTGCTGTTTTAATTTTATTTAAAACGAACTTTGTTAATGGTAGTATACTTTCATTTATTAAATCTTTTTTAACACCATTGTGTTTTATAACAAATTTAAAAGTTAATTGTTTGCCCCCCTCAAATAATCTTGAAGTACTAATTTAAAATGGATTTAATGTGATTTTGTTCTCATTAATCGTCATTGCGAACGTAGTGAAGCAATCTGTCGACTCGAAAAAACATTTAAAATTAGTATTAAACCAAGAGATTGCTTCGTGCCTCGCAATGACGGTTGAATAAAAATTGTTTTTTCGTCATTGCGAGGAGGCACGACGTGGCAATCTTTGAATAGTAAGAGATTGCTTCGCTCCACTGCGTTTCGCTCGCAATGACGTTCCTCAAGATTACTTTTCGCCTTGAATTTACTTTGTTCTCATTAATCGTCATTGCGAACGTAGTGAAGCAATCTGTCGACTCGAAAAAACATTTAAAATTAGTATTAAACCAAGAGATTGCTTCGTGCCTCGCAATGACGGTTGAATTTTAATTCATAGCTATATTTGGAGTATAAAACACCAACCCAACTCTAAGTGTAGGAATTTCGGTATACTTCATAAGTAAAAAATTAGTTATGTTGTATTCGGCTTGTAAACCAATGTTTTTGTAACCTAATCTTACAATTGCCGAAAAATCATTGTATCTATGAATGTGTCGGGTAATTTGTGTTGTTTTTTCTGTTACTCTTGTTATTTCTTTAAATGAAAGTGGGAAATTGTACATAATGCCAATGTCCAGTTTTAGTCCATCATTGTGTGTTTTTTGATTATTGAAAAAAGTAAATCTATTTATAAAGCCTATATTAATAATGTTTGAGCTATAGTGTTTGTTTTCCTAAATAGCGTGTGGTATCATTATAAAACTTAGTGTTGGCATATTGGTAGCCATATTTAATGCCAAGCGAATAATGTTTTAAAACGGCCTTGTACATGTTAAACGAAAATTCACCAGAGAGCATTTCGTTTTTTTGGTAGCGGTTTGTTTCATAAAAATCGTTGTTGCCGTATAACACATTCATAGTTAACTCTACTTTTTCCCTTTCATCATCATTTATACTATCCTTATGTAATGAGTATTTTGAGCTTTCCATATGATAGTAATAACTATTTTTTTTATTATTTTCTATGGTTAGTCCATGATAGTTAGCAATTGTATTACTGTCAACGTTCACATTTAAGTTATACGTTCCTACAGGAATAGAATCTAAATTCCATACTATGTTTTCATTTGAAGTAAAATGTTTGGTGTAAACAGTATCTTTTTTTAACAGTGTTAATTTGATGTATTTATTGGTGTATGCATTTTGATTATCTAATGTAATTTGTACATGCAAATTACCCATGTTTTGAGAAAACACATTGGTAAATATAAATAAGAGTATAGCAGTAAATGTAATTTTTGAAAAGCTCATATATTAATTTATAATTAATTTTTTTGAAATAGTTCCCTTAGCACTAGTAAGCTTAATAAAATAAACGCCTTTGCTTAAGTTTAGTTCTAGTGGTTTTATTTCAAGGGTATTTAAACCCGCACTTATTATTAGATCTTTTTTCTCAATTAGTTTACCTTGTTCATTGAGCAATTGGTAGCTAACGTTTTCATTACTAGTTCCAATAATGCTAATGGTTGCATGGTTATTAGTTGGGTTAGGAAATACATTTAAACTATTTAATATATTATTTTCTTCAAGTCCTATTAAGCCCAAATTTAATACGCCATCGCTTACTGTGCTATCACTCATTAAACCTGCGCCATTTATACATTTTACCATAATGTAATATTTTTGACTCATTACTAATGACAAACCTGTTTGGGTAGCATTAGTTAATAAACCGTTTGATGTCCAGTTTGTAATATCCTTTGCACCTGCTGTAGTTCCTATTGCATAAAAATAGTTTGTTACTCCCGAGTTGGTGTCTTTTGCAACCGTGTAATTTAAATCAAGTTGAGTAGCAATATAGGTTGTATCAATATCACTTGCTGTTCCATCTTTTATTAAGGTAGATTTAATAGGCTTAGTCCAATCAATATCTAATAGTGTTGAATTTATTAATGAGATGTTATTTGCTAAATCATTAGTAATACTATTTATTTTACCTGATGGAGTAGTAGGGCTTACATTTTCTTTTAATAAATCGTTAGTGGTGGCGCTACCTACCAATATGGTTGATGTAGTTCCTCTTGATCTAAATACTTTAAAATCGTCAACAATAAATTTACTATTACCACTTCTAAACGAAACGCCAGTTGCACTTGTCAACGGACTTGCATCTATCCATGATGAAACAAACACATCGTTAATCCAAAGTTTTACTTCGCCACTTGTTTTATCGTAAGAAATTTTATAATCGTATACTGTATTTGGTAAAACGGTGTATGTTACTGTTTTAACAACATATAATACATTAGATATGGTTTCGTATAATTCAATAGTACCGTTATCTGGTCTCATCCAAATTAAGTAGCTGTTCCCTCTATTAGTTAATGAAGGCGAATCAGAAAAGATGTGAATTCCACCTCTTCGGTTTGTTCCAGTACCGCTTATTGTTCCTTTAAAATTGTACAAATACGCATTTGATAAACTTTGTGTTACCGTTGCATATAAATTTGTGTTTGAATTTGCTTCGTCTGTTTGATTTAATGCTCCAGTTACATTGCTCCAAACACCAGTGGCATTTGTCCAATCGCTACTTATAGCACTTGTACTAAAGTCATCATTAAAAAAACCTCGTAGGCCATTTGCTCTCCACTCAGTTCCATTAAAATAGGTTGGTTGGTAATAACTTTTTTCAATTCCTACACCACCTGAGTTATCTATGTCTGTATAGCTCGATGAAAAATCTTGGGTAATCCAACCAGCTATTGGATTTACTAAGGTTGTAGGACTAGTAATATCACTTATGCAATTCCAAATGGCTTTAAAACCTGGCCTTACAACACTTGCATTAGATTTAAAACGAACAGTTAATGATGCTCCAGTTGAATTGATAATGCCAGGACTAGTAGTTCCTGTATAAGCCCCAATTATGGGAGCAGTAATAGATGTACCATCGTATAAAAATAAGGTGTCACCACTACCTAATAAATCAAACTGACTAAAAGACAATCTTACTTTACTAGCCCCTGTTGGCGAAATGGTGTAGGCATAATTTTCGTTGTCATAATAATTTCGTGTTGGTCCACCCATATCGTAAATACTATCAGTACAAGGTACAGTAGCACAAGTAGAAAATTTATCTTTAATAGCTTGCCAATAATCAGTATAACCATCATCATAACCCAAGGCCCAAATGCCAATTCCCCCCAATCCTCTTTGATTTACCATATCAAATTTTCTTCTCATGCTGTAGGCATCATCAATAAAACATTGTCTGTTAGCACCACCACTAAGAAAAGAGTAATAAGAATTAAAACTATTTGCCTCCCATTTTTTTGCAGTGGCAGAATAAATTGATGGATTGTTTCTTACATAAGAGTAGGTTCTTGAAGATGTAAAACCTCCCGTAGTGCTGCTTGGTGCTGTAGCTCCCACTGTTTCCCATTCGCGGCCATACCACGGTAATCCTAATAATAATTTTGATTTTGTGGCTCCTAAATTAAGATAGTATGTAATAGATTTTGATAATGTATAATTGTAGGTAGTTTGAAAATTATAGAGTGGAGCTTCTGGTCCAGCTTGCGCTGATCCAGAATAATAGTAATCGTAACCCATTATTATAAAATTATCTACCACTGCATTTAATGCTGGCATGTCAAAGGTTGAGCTCCAATCTACCGCATATAAAGCCATGGTTACTTTATAATTTGGATTAGCTGCATGTACTTGATTACACAAATTAATCATAAAGTTTTTAAATGGAACTCTGTCGGATGAGCCCATGCCTTCAAAATCGATATTTATACCTTTGCCACCTCTACTATTTAGTAAGCTTATGGCATTTGTAATAAAGTTGTTTTGTGCGGTTGTGCTTGCCCAAAAGGTAGAGTGCCCACTAAACATGGTTGCACAAAAATGTACATTAACACTATGACTAAGAGCTGCAGTAACAGCAGGGCTTGTAGACCAAACAAATGAGGTGTTTGTGTTGTTTCCTGTAGTTGGACTTACCGAGTAATCAAAATAACAAAACTCGCTTATCATGCTCCAATCATAGCTTGTATAAACACTCCCACTCCAGTATGGGTGCCAGCCATAAACTTGCTTAGTTAAATTGCAACTAGCAGTAGGTGCAGCACTTGTTCTTAATGTTCTTGTAGTTGTATTGTTCTCAATCATTAATAAGCTGTCCCAACTAGCATCTGATGCAAAATTGTAGCTTTTGTAATGAGAACTTTGTTCTTGTATTATGGATTGAGTTTGGGAAATGCTAAATAAGGGCAAAAGAAGAAGTAGAAGTATCTTTTTATGCATAATAATTGGGTTTGTTTTAAGTAAATATAACAAAAAAAGCCATCCGTTTATTACGGATAGCTTCAATAAGTATAAATACAAGTAGTTAGTAAACTATTTGTGAGTTTTTTCGCTAGAAACTGTTAATTTTTTTCTGCCTTTTGCTCTACGAGAAGCTAACACTCTGCGTCCGTTTGCAGATGCCATACGTTCACGAAACCCGTGTTTGTTTCTTCTTTTACGTTGCGATGGTTGGAAAGTACGTTTCATAATATATTAATTTTAAATGTTGTTTTATCAAAAATGGAGTGCAAATATAATGGAATTTTATATTCCAGCAAATTTTTTTATTAAGATGTAGCTAAAATATATGTTTTTTTAATGTTTTCAAAGTATTTAAAGATTACCTTTACACCCATTTAAAAGGAAAAAATGGCAAAAGCTACAGGCGTTAAGCATAAAGATAAGGATGATCTTCCAAAAGCAAAGTTTTCTCGCGAAAATTTTAAAAAATCACTTAGATTGTTTAAATACCTTGGTGAAAGTAAGTGGATTTTCATTCTGGGAATGTTCTTTGTGCTTGGTACCGCAGTAGTGGGCTTATTTTTCCCACTAATTGCTGGAAAAATGTTTGGTTATTTTGGTCAAAACAATTTAACTCCCGAAAAATTCAAAGATTCTGTTTCAGGAACTGGATTTGAGCTGCTTATTTTACTTTTAGTGCAAGGGGCAGTGTCTTTTGGGCGTGTTTATACTTTTTCTATTGTTACAGAAAATATTTTAAAAGGAATAAGAACAGAGGCGTTTAATAAGTTGGTGCAAATGCCAATGAGTTTTTTTTCAAAAAATCAGGTTGCAGATTTAAGTAGCAGAGTTGCAACAGATATTAATGTTATTTCAGAAGCCTTTACAACCAATGTTACAGAACTTATTAGACAAACAATTGTTGGAACAGGTGGTTTAATTTTATTAGTTACCTATACTGGTTGGGATGTAGCAAAATGGTTTATCATCATAATCCCACCAATAGCTTTTGTAGCAATAGTTTACGGAAGAAAAATTCGTAAATACTCAAAAGGACTTCAAGATAAAATTTCTGAATCAAGTATTATTGTTTCTGAAGCTCTTACGGGAATTACAAGTGTAAAAGCGTTTACTAGCGAAAAAATTGAAATTAATAAATACGATACTGTTACTAGTGAAATAAGGCATTTTGGAATTAAATACGGTGTAATGAGAGGTGCTTTTTTTGCATTTATCATTATGGGCGTATTTGGTTCAATATTTTTTATTTTATATCAAATGTTATTATTAAAAAATGACAATAAAATATCAGGCGAAGATTTTGGTATTTTTATGATGTTATCCTTATTTGTAGCTGCTTCTTTAGGTGGATTGCCAGAGCAGTTAGCCTCTATTCAACGTGCATTAGGTGCAACAGACAGAGTTTTTGACATCATAGACGATAAAAATGAAGAAATTAATTTAGCTTTTAACTCTGCAACAAATACTAAAAGAGTAAATGGAGACTTAGAATTAAGAAATATTCATTTTAGATACCCAACTCGTAATGATTATGTTGTGCTTCAAGATGTGTCGTTTAAAGTAAAAGCTGGAGAAACAATTGCCCTTGTTGGTAGTAGTGGCAGTGGAAAATCAACCTTAGCCTCATTAATACTACGTTTTTATGAGCCAAATGGAGGAGAGTATTTTATTGATGGTAAAAGATCAACGGATTACGAGTTAACAGAATTAAGAAATCAAATGGCCATTGTGCCACAAGATGTTATATTATTTGGTGGAACTATTAAAGAAAACATATTGTATGGAAAACCAAATGGTACTGAATTGGAAGTAATAGAAGCTGCCAAACAAGCAAATGCATATGATTTTATAATGAGTTTCCCCGAAAAATTTGAAACCCGTGTAGGTGACAGAGGAATTCAACTTTCAGGAGGGCAACGCCAGCGAGTTGCAATAGCTCGTGCTGTATTAAAAAATCCTTCTATTTTAATATTAGATGAAGCAACTAGTAGCCTAGATAGTGAAAGTGAACGTTTGGTTCAAGAAGCTTTAGATAAATTAATGGTTGGACGTACTTCAATTGTAATTGCTCACAGATTATCTACTATTAGAAATGCAGATAAAATTGTTGTGTTGCAAAAAGGTGAGGTGATTGAATCGGGTAATCATCAAGAATTAATTGCCAACGAAAAAGGTTTGTATTACAAACTAAACCGCATGCAATTTGAATTGAGTTAAAAATTCTTAATGTTAGCTTAACGTTGCATTGAGTTAATACTCGTAAATTTGCTTATAATTTAAAATTATGAATTCTCAAAATAACGCTTTTAAAATATTGTTGGTTGATGATGAACAAGATATTTTGGATTTTTTAAGCTATAATTTAAACAAAGAAGGGTATCAAGTTTTTACGGCATTAAATGGTAAAGATGCTATTGCAATTGCTAAAAAAGAAATTCCACATTTAATTGTTTTAGATGTAATGATGCCAGACATGGATGGTATTGATACTTGCCGCGAAATGAGAGCAATTGAAGGTTTAAAGGATGTTTTAATCACATTTTTAAGTGCACGAAACGAAGATTACTCACAAATTGCAGGTTTTGAAGTAGGAGCAGATGATTACATTACTAAACCTATTAAACCACGTGTGTTTACAAGCAGAATAAAAGCTCTATTAAGAAGATTTTCTCCAAATCAAACAAATACAGATTTAATGAATTTGGGGGATATTAAAATAGATAAGGAAAAATATACGGTTTATAAGGATGATGTAGAAATTACGTTCCCTAAAAAAGAGTTTAAATTACTGTTGTTACTTGCAAGTAAACCAGGTAAAGTATTTACACGTGAATTTATTTTAGAGCAGGTGTGGGGCGATGAGGTTGTTGTTGGTGATAGAACCATTGATGTTCACATTAGAAAACTACGCGAAAAATTGGGAGACAATTATATCAAAACCATTAAAGGAATTGGATATAAGTTTGAGTTTTAAAAAAACAACTTCTTAATTGCAGAAGGTATAAACTTTAACTTAGGAACTGAATTCATAATTTTTATATCTTGAACTAAAGTAGTTTCCTCATTTAGAAAGGATAAAATTTCATACGGTTTGTTTTTTTGAAATAAAATCTCAAAAATAGTTTTAGCCGAAATTTGTTTTTTATTCATTACATCTAATAATATTTTATCATAATATTTATAACGTTTTTTATTCGTTAATAAATAGTTGGGATTAAATCCGTTTTCAAGATTAGTAATAATTTTTTTTGTTTGTTCTTGTATAAAATAGAAAGTATAACCTGTGCTAGGTTTACTATTTCCACCAGCAGTTCCTATATTAATAACTCTTTTGCCAAAAGGATTCGTAAATTCACTTTCTGCCATTGGTATCATTCCTGTTTCAACTTCACTAATTTTAAAACGCTCTAATTTTAAAACAGTATTAATGTAGTTGTTTAATTTTTCATCATACTCTTCATCCTTTAGAGGTTTTTCTGAAAAACCTGTATACTCTATTAATGCTTTTTTTTTGCTAAATGGAATTATATATACAAATCTACAATCGTTATATTGTTTAACGCTAAAATCCATAAAAACAGGGCAGTTATCATCAAAACATTCATTTTCTGTTTCAATAACAAAACCCTTAAAATGCTGAATATAATTAACATGATTTTTTTTTATGTTATGTGTTCTTATTGCACTATTAAAAACATATTTGCCATAAAACTTGTTTGAACTTGTTTTTACAAATGCTTGATTATCTTCTGAATTGATTTGAACAATTTCATCATTTACAAATTCAAATCGGTTGTCAGTTTGTAATTCGTTTAAGCAGTATGTGTAAAAATCTAAGCCTTTAATAAGCTTATATTTGTATGGTTTTAAAAACAACTCTTTATTTAAAGTATCTGTTTTAAAAATAAATTTATCCCATTGTTTAAATACAATTTCATCATACCAATTTATAGGTTGATTGGTCCAAAAACACCAGGTTCGATTATTTACATTTTTTACTTCTTTATCAATAATTAAAATTTTATTAAAACTAAGTTTCGATTGTTTTAATTGAATGGCAAGTGATAAGCCAGCGCAACCAGAACCTGCAATAATAAAATCATATTTTGATTGATTAATCATTTTGTTGATGCATTTTATACTTTTAGTTTACGTGCTTCAGCAAAATATTTGGGATTTATAAATAACATTCCAAAGCTTTCTCCATCATTTTTTCCTATGTGTTTATGATGCATTTTATGCGCACGACGTAATGCTAATACATAAAAGTTAGTTGATTTTGTTAAAATTTTAAAACGCTGATGTATAATTATATCATGCACAAAAAAATAAGCTAAGCCATATAAAGCAATCCCAAATCCTGCCCATGTGTACCACGCATAGTTATTTATCATACCAAACATTATGCATAACCAACTTGGTATTGCGTATATTAAAAAAAACAGGTCGTTACGTTCAAACCAGTTATTATGGTCTCGTTTATGATGATCAGAATGTATGTGCCATAAAAATCCATGCATAATATATTTATGATTTGCCCATGCAGAAACTTCGGTTGCAAAAAACGATACAATAACAATACTAATATTTATAAATAACTCCATACTTGTTAAACAAATTTATGTTTTAAAAGTTTATAATAAAGATTAATCCAAAGAAAAATAATTGTAAACATAAAATGATAAAACTAATGGGTATACTGCCTTTCTTTATTGGCTCTTGAAAAAACAATGTTGTTATAAATGTAATAACCATCCAACCAATGTAGTTATGTATGCCAGCAAGTTCATTTTTAAAATGCCAAAAATCTATGTTACTAGCTAATTGTTCAATTAAAACATCTATACTGGTTACAATTAATGAGCTTACTATAGCAATTACCCATTTGTTTTTTAAAAAATAAGAGCTAATTAAAATTCCCATTGAAATAAACAATGCCCAATTAATGGAAATGGTTAATGGCACAGCTAGTAGTTTTGTTCCTAAAGTATTACCATAATAGTAATGGCCAAATATTAATCCGGTTTTAACTCCAATAACCTCACTCACAAAACCAATAATAGCAATTCCAATAAATGCCAAAGTAAATTTTAAATTTTTTACTGGCTGATAACACAAAAATACAATACAGGTATACAGCAATGTAAATGGTGTAAATGGCAAAAAGAATTCAGGATTATAAACAACTCCTATTGCCCCTGATATATAAACCAAGATTAAAAAATACAACCCATATTTTCGCCATTTAATCATTTGGTGTTTCTTTCAATAATAATTTTGCTGGTAATTTTACCACTTAATAAGCATAAAGGTATACCACCTCCAGGGTGAACGCTACCACCAACTAAATAAAGTCCTTTAATTTTTGTACTATAGTTTGAATGTCGTAAAAAGGCAGAGAACTTATTATTACTTGCATTGCCATATAACGACCCTCCAAAAGACGATGTTTCAGTCTCAATATCAAAAGGGTCTAACTTTTCTTCTACTACTATATATTTTTCTATTTGCGTATTAAGAATACGGTTAATTTTATTTATAACATGTGTTCTTAATTCAGCTGCATATTCAATTGACTTATTATTTTTATTGTGCGGTACATTAACCATTACAAACCAATTTTCACAACCATCAGGCGCATCATTTTTACAATATTTTGATGTAATATTTATATAGATTGTAGGATCGTGATAAGGCTTTGTGTTTTCAAATAAAAAATTAAATTCTTCTTTATAGTTATCTGAAAAAAGTATATTGTGTAATCCTAATTCTTTAAATTCTTTTTTGATTCCCCAGTAAAGAACATAAGCACTACTTGATTTTTCTTGTTCAAGAAGTTTTTTTGGTTTAATGGCATTTGGAAGTAATTTATGATATAAAAAATTCATATCCACATCACTTACCACAGAATTACTTTTATAAAAAATGCCATTTGCTGTTAAACCATTTACTTGGTTTTTATTAATAACTATTTCAGTAACTAAATGAGAGAAGTAAAATTTAACACCAACATGCTTGGCCAACTCCATTAAATATTCTGTAATTTGATGCATACCTTTTTCGGGTAAATAAGCTCCAAGACCAAATTCTAAATGGTTAACAATATTCATTAAAGCAGGAGCTTTATAAGGATCGGAACCGTTATAGGTAGCATATCTATTAAAAAGTTGAACTGTTTTTTTATTTTTGAACTGCGACTCGTTTTGCAAATTCATAGTTTTATTTAAACCTAAAAATGGTGCACAAACAATTCCCTTTAAAGTTTTAATATTTATAAAATTTTTAATTTGGTGTAAAGACTGATTTAAAAACAAATCAGCTGTAGTATCATAGTAAAATTTGCTTTTTTTTAAGTACTCAAATACTCGCTCTTCACTTTCACCAAGTTTTTCACTTAATTCTTTTGCAAATAATTTTTGATCTGCAAAACCACTCAAGGTTGTGCCGTCTTCATAAAAATAATTAGTAATGGTTTTTAATTTAGTATAATTAAAAGGTATTTTATAATTGCAGAGTTTGGTTAATTCGTCAATTAGTTCAGGAAGTGTAAATAATGAAGGCCCTTTGTCAAATCTGTAGCCATCTTTATAAAATTCTGTTAATTTACCCCCTGGGTAGCTGTTTTTTTCGAAAACATTTAGGTCAAAGCCATTTGACGCCAGTCTTATAGCTGTGGCCAAACCGCCCACCCCAGAACCAATTATATTTATTGTATTAATAATAAAGTTTAATATGTTAAACAATATTAAGTGATTTTTGTTTAATAAGTTAAGAAATTATGTCAAACAAAAATATTACAATAATTGGTGCCGGATTTAGTGGGCTATCATCTGCTTGCTATTTAGCTAAACAGGGCTATAATGTTACTGTTTGTGAAAAACATGATATGATAGGTGGTAGATGTAGAAGTTATACTGAGGACGGTTTTACATTTGATATGGGACCAAGTTGGTATTGGATGCCGGATGTTTTTGAGAGATTTTTTGCTGATTTTGGCAAAAAAGTATCAGATTATTATGATTTAGTTCGCCTTTCCCCAAGTTATAGAGTTTACTTTACAGATGATTATTTTGACGTTCCATCTTCATTAGAAGAACTTTATCAATTATTTGAACGTTATGAAGAAGGTAGCAGTATAAATTTAAAAATATTTTTAAAGGAGGCTGAGTATAAATACAAAGTTGGAATAAATGATTTAGTTTATAAACCGGGAATAAATTTATCTGAATTACTTGACATAAAACTTATAAGCGGTGTTTTTAAGTTAGATGTTTTTAAAAGTATGAGTAGCCATATTCATAAACTATTTAAAAATGAAAAGTTACGTCAACTACTAGAATTTCCTGTTTTGTTTTTAGGCGCATTACCTGAACAAACACCTGCGTTATATAGTTTAATGAATTATGCCGACTTAGCCCTTGGAACCTGGTATCCTATGGGAGGAATGCAAAAAATTGCAGATGCTATGTATCAATTAGCAATTGAATTAGGTGTAAAATTCGAAACAAGTATAGATGTTCAAAAAATAAATGTTGAAGGCAAATTAGCTAAAACGCTTACTGCAAACAAAACTTGTAATGATTTTGACGCATTAATTTCTTCGGCAGATTATCATTATACAGAGCAAAAACTACTGGATTCTAAATTTAGAAAGTATGATGAATCCTACTGGAATTCGCGTAAAATGGCGCCAAGTTGTTTAATATATTATATTGGTGTCGAAGGAAAGGTAAATAACCTACTTCATCATAATTTGTTTTTTGATGCTGATTTTGCAAAGCACTCTAAAGAAATTTACACAACTCCTACATGGCCAAATGAACCATTGTTTTATGTTTGCTGTCCAAGTAAAACAGATGCAACTGTTGCACCTGATGGTTATGAAAATTTATTTATATTAATTCCTGTTGCACCTGGGCTAACAGATACTGAGCAAATTAGAACCAGTTATTTTAATCTAGTAAATGATAGAATTAAAATTAAAACAGGCTTTGATTTAAAACAAAACTTGGTCCATTTCAAATCATATGCACCTACTAATTTTGTTGATGATTACAATGCCTTTAAAGGTAATGCATACGGTTTAGCCAACACACTTTTACAAACTGCTCATTTAAAACCTAGTATAAAAAGTAAAAAAGTAAAAAATTTATTTTATACAGGACAATTAACTGTTCCTGGGCCAGGAGTTCCTCCGTCAATCATATCAGGTAAATTGGCTGCAGAGCAAGTTATAAACTATTTTAAAAACTAATTTATAAAAATTAGAAAAATTTATATGAAAGCAATATTTGATAACGTTAGCAAAAAAGCAAGTAAAATGGTAACACGCCATTACAGTACTTCTTTTAGTTTAGGTATTAAATTTTTGGATAAAGATTTTCACGAATCAATTTATGGTATTTATGGTTTTGTTAGGTTAGCAGACGAAATTGTAGACAGTTTTCATGATTTTGATAAATCCGTATTATTAGAAGAGTTTAAAAGAGAAACCTATCTAAGTATTGAAAGAGGTATAAGTTTGAACCTTATTTTAAATAGTTTTCAAAAAACAGTAAATAAGTATAAAATTGAGAAAAATCTAATAGATACATTTTTGAATAGTATGGCTATGGATTTAGAGAAAAAAAATTATACAGAAGAAAATTACAAAGATTATATTTTAGGTAGTGCAGAAGTTGTGGGTTTAATGTGTTTAAGAGTTTTTGTTGAAGGAAATAATGAATTATATGATAAATTAAAGCCTTTTGCGATGTCGCTTGGTTCAGCATTTCAAAAAATAAATTTTTTGCGAGATTTAAGTGATGATTATATTGGCATGGGAAGAGTTTATTTTCCTAATTTAAATGTGCAAACAATGAACAAGGAAACTAAACTTGCCATTGAAAAAGATATTGAAGCAGATTTTAATGATGGACTAAAAGGCTTAAAAATGCTACCAAAAAAGGCAAGATTAGGTGTGTATATTGCATATATTTATTATCGTTCCCTATTTAATAAAATAAAAAAATTAGAAGTAGAACATGTATTAGAAAAACGCATTCGTATTCATAACACTCATAAAATTACCCTTTTGGCTAGCAGCTATTTAAGAAACAGTTTTAATCTTATATAAATTTATTAATTAAAAAAGTCAAGAAACTAATATAAAAATTGTTTTAGACTAGTAGAAAACAGTGCGTTTTTTCCAAATAGGTTTTCTCCAAATCAAACAAATACAGATTTAATGAATTTGGCTACATTTATTTTAATCCAATAATGGAATTGGATGAAAATTTGAGTTTAGCAATAATTTATTTTAGTTATTTATTAGCCTTTATTACTTATTAAATAATGTTACAAATCCCTTATAGGATTTATTTGTTAGAGTATAATTAATTATATAAAAATAAACTCCGTCATCTAAATTAGTTGGCCTCCAATCGTTATAATATTTTTCTGTTTGGTAAACAGATTTTCCCCATCTATCAAAAATGTTTAACGATCCTTGTCCTAATTCGAATCCACGTATTTTAAATACGTCGTTTATGTTATCATTATTAGCTGTAATTACATTTGGTATTATTAGTTCACAATCTTTACCACTTACAATAAATGTGTCAGTTACAGAACCACATTGGTTTGTTATTGTTACCCAATAAAGTCCTGCTTCAGCAATAGTATTAGAACTTGATGTTACATTGTTATGCCATAAAAACGTTTGTGGCGCTTGAGCGTTATTTATTATATTGAAAACAAAACTACCTTCTGGTAAACATAGTGTAGTGTCATTTATATTTGAAGTGGGTTTATTTAAAGATTTAATTATTACAGTATCAGAAACAGTTCCACATTCGTTTGTTACAGTAACCCAATATTTACCTGGCAATGATACAATTTGATTGTGATTATTAGTAATACCATTTTGCCAAACATAATTTGTGTAGGTACTGCTTATACTTAAAGTTGTATTACTTAATGGACATAAAAAAGAATCATCTCCTAAATTAACAATTGGTGTATTGTTTATAGTAATTATAGATGTAGCTATATTAGTTCCTGTAGCAGAACTAACAACGGCATTTACAGTATAAACTCCTGCAGTGTTGTATGTGTGACTAGTTGTGAAGGTTGTTGAAGTATTGCTTGTACCTGAGCTTGGATCTCCAAAATTCCAAACTACAGATGTTAATCCTACATTTGAAAGACTAAAGGATGTGCTGGAGTTAGCACATAAATTGGAATAAGTAATAGTTGGATTGTTTGTCGGAATTTTAGGAATCATATTTGGTAGTCCTAATTTACATTTTCTACCTCCTAAATAAACTGCACTATCAATGTATCCACACAAAGGGGCTAATGCGTTTGGATTAGGAATACAACTCAAATATTTATACCCACCAAACGTACCAGACCATTTTGCAATATATATTTTATCATCTGGTGCAAGTTGCAAGGCACCAACAGCATAAGCATCCGAACCAGTTGTTGATGTTGAGGTAACTACGCTTCTTACTGAAACATTAGAACTTAATATAGTGCTACCAATTCCTGATGTTAAATCGTATTGAAAAAGTCCATCATGATAAAAACTAATTTCGGACACATAAAATTTTTTACTATCCGGCGAAAACTCAACACCATAAAAACTTTCAAAAGTTGGAAGCGAATACTCAGCAATAAAATCTGTTACTATTCCAGTAGAATTATCAAACTTTAATAATTCAAAATTTGCTGGCCCCATAGATTGAACTTGTGCAATGAATTTTCCATCTGGCGAAGATTTCATACACCCCATTCCATCAGGCATTGGTGCTACTAAACCAGCTGTGCTGGTAACTGGTGTTAAACTAACTCCTGCACTCGTCACCAAAAAACTATAAAATTTACTACTATTATTGCTAGTTGTAATTACCCAATAATCTATTCCGTTTTGATGTCTAGCAACTGTTATTTTTTCTGTAACAGGAATAACTAGTTCTACATTTTTTATAGCTGTAATATCACCCTTCCCACCATCTAATGTCATATTAACCTCATTATAGCACAAACCATTAGACCAATAGCCTTCATAAACAGTAAAAATATAATATATAGATGAGCTTCCTGGTTTTGGAACAATTGCTGCGGATTGAGTTGCATAACCACTTCCAATTAGACCTGTTCCATTTGGCATTAAACTATGTGTTTTATTATAAACGTTTTCTCCATCAGTATAAAATAAAATACTCCCTAAACTATTTGAAATGCTAGCACAGCCTTCATGTGAATTCAATACTCCATCTGTTAAAGCAACAGGTGGGCCACCATTAAAATCAAGGCCAGCGTTTTCTCCAAAATACCAGATATTTGATTCTTTTTGAGCTACAATAGATTTAGAAATAGCTAAAAAAGAAAGAAATAATAAAACTTGAAATGCAAAGTAATTTTTAATCATAGTTTAACTTTTATAATCAAATATAGTTAAATGATGATTGTATTGAAAGGAAAACAGAATGTAATGTATAAGCTGTATAGTTTTTTAAATGAATCTCACTTTTAAAATAAATTTTAATAAATAAAGAGCATAAGGCGATTCTATTTTCCTTATGCTCTTATTTGCAGTTTAAATAAACTAATTAATAAACTGCCATTTCTTTTTAATAATTAATTTAATTAAGAATATAACACCTATTATTAAAAGTACTATTGGCCAAAGTCTTATAAAGAACAATAAAATTTCTCCAAATATACTTGCGCCATCAGTTATTGCAGTAATAAATTTCGAGCCAAAATTTGGTTTGTATGGTTCAATTGGAGCGGCAAAAGCATAGGTTTCCGTTTTAACTGTTTCTTTTTGATACATGGTAATTGATACAGTGCTGTATGTAACATCATGTATAAGTTCCATGGTATTTATTTTTGTGTTATCGGCAATTTCTTGTTTTAAAACTAAATCATTTTCAGCATCCACAAGTTGATTTAATTTTTGCCCTTTTGTATCAATTGCTTTTTCTAATCTTTGTTTGTGCTTATCAAAACGTTTTTCCGAAAGCTTTGCTGTTTGAAATTGTTTAGTTACATCATCTAAATGAATTTTCCTATACTCCAAGTAATCAACTAAGCCTGCTATTTGAGTTAATGTAGCATCTAATTCAGTATTTGGAACTCTAATTAATACATTGCTCTTTACAGTGTAATTAATAATGTCTTGCATACTGTCTTTACTAATACGTGTTGAGGTTTTTGAGTTAGTTTGGCTTTCTAAATCAGAGGTGGTGATATAGCCTTTATGATCATTTACAATTCTTTCTACATCAAAGGTAGATTGCTTCACATCTTTTACTTTAAAAAACAAATCAGCCTTTCTTACAAAACTTCTTAGGCTATCGTTAATAGTAGATTTAATTGGGATTGCATTAATTTGCGTAGATACTGAATCAGCAAAGGAAGTAGCCATTGATTCCATTTTATTGTATTCTTCTCTTGAGGGTCCGCAAGAAATTAATATACAAGTAGCGCATAAAACAATACCCGAAAGTTTTAGCAAAGTGGTTGTTGAATTTTTCATAGTGGTTGGTTTTTCTATTGATGCCAACAACCTTGTTTTGGTAACCGTATTTAATTTGTTAAGTTAGGTTAAAAAAATGCCCTTACTTGAGCACCGCCAATATTTACAATTTTAGAATTAGGAGATTTTCTTCCATCGTAATTAATACTAATTTGCATGTTTTTATTTAAGTTGCGTTGGTAACTTAAACCCCATGTGTAGTTATAGCCTGTTTTTAAGGCATTTAGCATTTCGTAGGCTACTGCAGTGTTTTCGAGGTCATTATATGTAATTTGTATGAAATTAAATTTCCCGTTTAAACTCCCTTTGTCTAATTGATTGTATTTAAATTCCATCCCAAAATCGTTAATTTCTGCTTTTTGAAAACCTTCTTTTATAATGTTTTGTTTATGATTGTATTTATATATTAAACTAATTCTAAATGTGGTATTTGGCTGATAACTTAGTTTTTGTTCTAAATCATAAAATTCAATTTTGTAGTTACGCGATGCTAAAAACTCCGATGCATTTTGTTTTATACCTGTAATGTTTGTGCTATTAATACTCCAAGCTTTTGTAAAGTTCAAACGCCATCGCCATTCATGACTGGTATTTCCGCGGGTTTCAAACCCATTAGTATTTAGTTGTTTGCTTAAATTATTTTGAAACGTATAATCCGTTCCAAATACCGCTGCGCTTTGATTAAAAAATAAACTTTGACGAAGTGATGAATTTAGAGTAGTTAGAAGTGTGTCGTTTAAATTTATATTTAAAGGATTAAAAGTAAAAAGGTTGCCATTATCATTAGATTTTTTATCAACTCTATAAGCTGTTTGAGTAGCAAAGCGAGCAATGAATTTTAATGCTTTTGTGTTGTTTTCTTTTAAAAATACTGATGGACGTAAATTCATTGAAAAACTAAATTGGTCGTGTAATACTTTTACGTATTGGTTAGTTGGCGTATAAACTTTTATGTATAATGCTTGATCGCTAAATTGAGCAATTTCAAATTCATTTAATTCTTTAATGTTGTTGTCATTATAATCTTTCCAAGCATATGTTCCTTGTCCAGCTGCAACTAACAAATAATAATATTCTTTTTTATTTTCTAAACCATAACCAGTTTCGTAAAACATACTGGTTGTAATAAAAGTTTTAAAAAAGCGTGGAGCATATTCAATACGACTTAGCAAAGTGTTGTCTGGTTTAATAAATAATGGATTGGCATTTTTTAATTGCAACTCTCTATAAGTAAATAAAATGGTAAGTGGGTGATTTCTAATGCTATTAATGTTTGCTGAAAAGCCTGTGTTTTTGGCGTAAGTAGAGTCTTTTAAAACATTTGAATATGCCTGCTTATCTCTACGTTCTCTATAAAAAAGTTTATATAAATTTCCACTAGTATCTTTGTTTGTAATGTTTGCCTCCCACTCCCAAAACTGATAGCTTCTTGGGGTTAAAGAATCAGCGCCAGTTTTTTTAAATTTATTTTGTTCAAACTCATCAGATAAATTTAGTTTTAGTTTCCAAAAGGACTGTGATAAAGCTGTTTTATGGCGATAGAAATTACTTGAAAGTAGGTTGTAATTACTTGTTAAATATGAACCATTATATTCAATTGAACTTTTTTGTGTTTTGTAAAAACTTTGTACACTATGCTTTAAGCCTTTGTAAAAAGATCCTTCGTCAAAAAAAGAAAGTCCATAAAGTAGTTTTGCTTTATTGTTGTTTTGAATTCCAAGTTGAGCAAATCCAACATGTTGGTCTGTGTTAATTGGCGCGCTTGTTGGTCTATTCCAATCTCTTTCAAATTCAATGGCTCTGTATCTTTCAATTGGATTAAAGTAGCGTTGCACGTATTCGTAACCAATATTATAAATTGCGTTTATATTTTGTTTTTTTATGCTGTCTTCTTTTAATGCACTTAGGTTATTGCTTGTAAGCTTTACACCATAGCCATCATCATTGTATGAATTAAAAGTGCTATAAGTATTAATATCGTTTTTGGTATAAACACCTTCAATATCAATGTTGTGATTTTTATCAAATACATAATTACCTCCAACAGTTAGCATTTGTTTTTGCTTTGGTGTAACTAGTGGTATTATGGGTTCGTAATTTCCTTGTGGAATGCCTAATACTGGAACTACCCATTTATATACTTTGCCATTTGCGGAGCTTGGAATTTGTATGTAGTTCCCATTGTTTTCGCCAACATAACTAAATTTTACTCTGTATTTAGCACTATCTGCATTAGTAGAATACACAAATATTTTTGGATATATTACTGAAGAAACAATGGTGTCTTTTTTCCAATAAAAAACATCTGTTGTGTTAAATGGAATTAGTTCTGCGCCACTTGTGGTTGCTTTACTAAGTGTGTCGCCAACATTATAAAGTGTAAGTTTTTGTTGGTCGGTAAGGGTTTGTTGTAAGGTTTTGTTTTTATTGTCCTGTTCTCCAAAAAAATTGAGTCGTAATTTTAATTTGTTTGCATCAATTTCTTCACTAAAAAAATAGAGTGAACGTGCATAATTTCTTTCGGCATATTGCATTTCAACAATAATACGCTTGTCTTTTGTAATAATTTGTTTTGCAGTAAAAGTTATTTCTGAAGTGTTGTAATCAATAATATAATCATTTTCCTGCCCACGTTGCAGTAGCTTCCCATCAATATAAACCCGCTCTGTGCCCGATAAAGTAATAATAAACAATTCATTATCTGCACCTTTTAATCTGTAAGGTCCTTGATTGTTTTCAGTTCCTTGTATAATATTTCTTGCAAATTTTCCTTTACTAACGGCACCACTTAGTTGTGTTTTAAAGGTTACGGTTTTTTTATTAATGGTATCAAGGTAGTTGTTCGCAAAATATAAACCTTGGGAGCGTTTGTAAAAATTCATAAAGTAACCGTTGGGTTTTTGCAATTGAAAATCACCTACAATTAGTTTTGATGTTTTATTTGATAACTGCATGAATACCTTGTCAAATTCCTGTAATTGCGCAGTTGTACCATCTGCCTGAAATGGAATATTATCATCCGTTGCTGCTAATAGTAAATCTACTTCCTGTGTTAACTTACCACTCACTTGTAAATTCAAACTAGAATTAACTACTACATCTTGGTTATTCCCAAAGCTTATGCCCCTGCTCAAGCTTCCGTTTTTATTTAATCCATCACTCATAAAACCATCGGCTTGTGTTTCACTTCCGCTAAAAGCCAATGAAATTGGGCTCTGTGGAAGTGATAAATCTTTAGTTAAAAGCGAAGTGTTTTTGTGTGAAAACGTTTTTTCATAATTGTAGGCAAAGGTTTTATAGTAAACCATTAAGGTATCTGCTCGTTTTTTTTTAAACACAATTGCCTTTAACGGATAATAAATTTTGTAATCAGAACTATCTAATTCGGTTTCTTTTAACTTTAATTTTATGGAACCAGGAATTAAGCTTAATGAATCTAAAAAAACAGTATCACTTTTTACAACAATTTGTTTTTGTTTAAAGTTAGATTGCGCGGTTAAATTATACGTTAGTACGCAACAAAAAAAAAGTATGTATAAACAATAAAATCTCACCAGCTTTATAACGATTTATAAATATAGAAATTGTATTTTTAAGCATTAATAATATTTTATGAGAATAATAACTTACAATGTAAACGGTATACGTGCCGCAATGAATAAAGGCTTGGTAGATTGGTTAAAAGCAGCTAATCCGGATGTTTTGTGTTTGCAAGAGATTAAAGCAACTCCCGATCAGGTTGATGTTTCGCAATTTGAAGCATTGGGTTATAATTTGTATTGGTATCCTGCTCAAAAAAAAGGGTATAGTGGAGTAGCAATTTTTAGTAAGCAAAAGCCAAAACACGTTGAATACGGCTGTGGAATTGAGCATTATGATTTTGAAGGCAGAATAATTAGAGCTGATTATGGTGATTGCTCAGTGTTATGTGCTTATCATCCTAGTGGAAGTAGTGGAGATGACAGGCAAGCCTTTAAAATGAAGTGGTTGGCCGATTTCCAGGAGTATATAAATAATTTGAAACAAACTATTCCAAATTTAATTTTGGTTGGTGACTATAATATTTGCCATAAACCAATTGACATCCATAATCCAAAATCAAATGCTAATACTTCGGGTTTTTTACCTGAAGAAAGAGAGTGGTTTGAACAATTTATACAATCTGGATTTACTGATTCTTTTAGGCATTTTAATACTGAACCTCACCAATATACATGGTGGAGCTATCGTGCTGGCTCAAGAGGTAAGAATTTGGGATGGAGAATTGATTATAATTTGGTAGCAAATCACCTTCAAAAACACTTAACTCGTGCGGTTATTTTACCAGATGCTATGCACAGTGATCATTGTCCAGTTTTATTGGAGGTGGATTTTAAATAAAACGCCTAATTTTTTTAGGATTTTTATTATTTTAGATTATATTTGTGGTTACTATAAACTTATGTACTTAGGTATGAAAAAACTTTTTATTCCATTTGCAGTTGCAACCTTAACATTAGGGTTAGCATCTTGCAGTTCATGTTCTGATAAAACTGCTCAAAACCACGAAGGGTCAGAAGCCAAAGGTGGTATTTTCTTAGGCGGTGTTATGCGATTAAATGAGGTAGAAACATTTAAAAGTTTAAATCCAATTTCGATTAACGACATAAACTCTATGCACGTTGGCACTCAAATTTTCGAAGGATTAGTAAAATTTGAGCAAAAGGATTTAGCTATAATTCCTGCTATTGCAAGTCGTTGGGAATCAAATGAAAATCAAACAGTTTGGACATTCCACATCCGCCAAGGAGTTAAATTTCATAATGATGCTTGTTTTGCTGATGGAAAAGGAAGAGCAGTTACAGCAAATGATGTAAAAGTGTGTTTTGAGAAATTATGTAGCGCAGATCCAAATAACGCACAATTTGGTATTACTTTTAAAGATCATGTAATTGGAGCAAATGAGGCAAATGAAGCTTCTAAAGCTGGCAAAACTTTACCTGTTAAAGGGTTAAAAGTTGTAAATGATTCTACACTTGAAATTTCTTTAAATGAGCCATTTGCTAGTTTTTTAAATGTTTTGGCTATGCCGGGTTGCTGGATTTATCCAAAGGAAGCTACTGATAAATATGCACAAGATTTTAGAATTCACCCAGTTGGAACAGGTCCTTTTTATTTAGAAACAATTAAAGAAGGTGAAGTAGTAATCTTAAAGAAAAACGCTGATTATTATGGAGTAGATTCATTTGGTAATAAGTTACCATATTTGGATGGTGTAAAATATACCTTTATAAATGAGAAAAAAGCTGAAATATTAGAGTTTAAATCTGGTAATTTAGATATGGTATATCGTTTACCAGTTGAAATCTTCCATGAAATTATGGGTGATTTAGAACACGCAAAAGAAAGAAAAACAGATTTTCAAATATTAAATTCGTCAGCGTTTAATACTACGTATATTGGTTTTAATTTATTGAGCCCAGTATTTAGTAAGAAAGAGGTTCGTTTAGCATTGAATTATGCAATTGACAGACATAAAATTGCTGATTTCACATTGCAAGGCGAAGGAACATCTGCAGATTATGGTTTAGTGCCATATGTTTCATCATTTGAAAAAGATGGTTATGATTTTAAAGGATTAACAGGTTATTCTTTTGATATAGCAAAAGCAAAAGAATTACTTAAAAAAGCTGGTTATCCAGATGGTAAAGGTTTCCCAAAAACTACCTTGCAAATTAATGGTGGCGGCGGTGATAAAAACATTTTAATTGCTGAAGTTTTACAAAAGATGTTTAAAGAAAATTTGAATATTGATTTAGACATTCAGACTTTACCGTTTTCTGAGCATTTAGAAAATATTTATTCAGGTAAACCTGATATGTGGAGAGCTGGTTGGTCTGCTGATTATCCAGATCCTTCTACATTCTTAACTTTATTTTATGGTAAACATGTTCCAGCAAATTCTACTGAGAAATCATATATTAATACATTTAGATATAAGAATGCTCGATTTGATTCAATATTTACATTATCATTTACTGAACCAAATATTGCAAAACGTTACGAAATGTTATCAAGAGCAGAACAAGTAATGTTAGAAGATGCTCCAATTATGCCTATTTATTATGAAGATAATTACCGTTTAGAGCAATTAAACGTTCGTAATTTTCCTGAAAATGCAATGAATTATATGGATTTAACTACTGTATATTTAATTCCAAAAGATAAAATGCCTAAAAAATAATAGGTAAAAAAAGTTAAAACAAAGTCCAGCTTAAAAATAGGCTGGACTTTGTTTTTTTAGCGCAAATCCATATATAAAAAAGCATATATTTGCACCCTAAAAATATTTCCTTAATCATGGATAAAAAATCACTTATTGGACTTGGCTTAATTGCTGTAATATTAATTACCTGGTTAGCATTATCTGGTCCAAACAAAGAGCAAATTGCACGTACTAAATTCATTAAAGATTCGGTTGAACTTGCCACAAAAACTGCTGAAGAAGCTGAGAAAGTAAAATCTGAACTGGCTTCAAAAAAGGTGAAAGAAGCCGTAGCTTCTGAAATGGCTACATTGTCTGATTCTGCAAAACTTGCAATTGCAGCTAATCAATACAAAGATTTTTCGGTTGCAACTATTGGTACAAAAGAAGTTGTAACCATGGAAAATGAAAATATTAAAATTTACATTTCCACAAAAGGTGCAGATATAGAAAAAGTTGAATTAAAAAAGTATAATCGCTATAATCAAAAAGCACCATTAATCTTATTTGATAAAGATTCAACTTTTCAAGAAATTAAGTTTGATGCATACACTAATATGAAGTTAAGCACAGATAGTTTTTATTTTAAACCATCTGAAAAATCTATTATTGTAAATGGTGCTGATTCTAAAACATTGGTTTTAAAACTTGAAACAGCAACTCCTGGGGCGTATATTGAATACACCTATACATTAAAAGGGAATGATTACATGTTAGATTATGATGTTAATTTTGTTGGATTACAATCTATCATTTCTAATAAAGCTAATAATGTAAAAATTCATTTGGCTCAAAGCATGCCTACACAAGAAAAAGACATTAAAAAAGAAAGAGAGGTTGCCACGGTATATTACAATCAAGCTGTTGAAGGAGTTGATTACATGAATCCCCATAAAAATGAGGCGTTTCAATTAAACGAACAAAATATTAAATGGGTTTGTTTTAAACAGCATTTTTTTAATTCAACTTTAATTGCAGATACTGAATTTGCTAAAGAAGAAAGTTATGTGCAAACTTTTCAAAATCCTGAATCTAATGCAATTGTAAAACGTATTGATGCGCAGCTTACAATTCCATATAAGCATAGTGCAAATGAAAAATTTGGTATGGCTTATTATTTTGGTCCAACTCATTATTATACTTTAAAAGGCTATAAAATGGATTTGGAAGATATTATTCCAACAGGATTTAGCGTGTTTAGTTATATTAATAAATGGATGGTTATCCCTTTATTAAACAGTATGCCAAGTGTAAATAAGGGTATTATGATTTTAATACTAACACTTATTTTAAAAACAATATTATTCCCTATTGCCTATAAAACATACATGAGTAGTTCTAAAATGCGTGTTTTAAAGCCTGAAATTGATGAGATAAATGAAAAGTATAAGGATAATGCTGATCCTATGAAAAAGCAACAAGAAACGATGGCATTGTACCGAAGAGCAGGAGCAAATCCACTATCTGGTTGTTTACCTATGTTATTACAGTTTCCAATTTTAATTGCCTTATTCGCATTTTTCCCTGCAGCAATTGAGTTAAGACAAATGCCATTTTTATGGGCAGATGATTTATCAACTTACGACTCTATTTATAATTTTGGTTTTAATGTATTTGGTTACGGCGACCATGTGAGTTTATTTGCTATGTTGATGTTTGTTTCAACCATTATTTACACTTGGATGAATAGTAGCATGTTACAACCACAGCAAACTCAAATGCCTGGTATGAAATACATGATGTATTTAATGCCAGTTATTTTCTTAGCAGTAATGAATAGTTATGCAGCAGGTTTAAGTTGGTATTATTTCTTAGCTAATATCATTACATTCTTACAAACATTTGCAATGAAGAAATTTATTGATGATGGAAAAATAAGAGAGCAGTTATTAGCAAATATGAAGAAGCCCGAAAAGAAAAGCGGGTTTCAGGCTAAATTAGAAGAAATGGCTAAGCAACGCCAACAGCCAACTAAAAAATAATTAGTATTTAAATTTAAAACAAAATGAGATTCCAATTTGGAATCTCATTTTGTTTTATTGATAATTGGTGATTTTGAATTTAAACTATCATTGTTATTTACTTCTTGGTTCTGAAGTCTTTCGTGATTTGGCTCCATTCTTTTACCCATAAAACAACTTGTTAAGCTTAATAAACTTGAAACAAGAGCAAGCATTGCTATTTTTATTGGGGTAAATTTTATTTTTAAATCAATATATGATTTTAAATTTAGCACAAACGTTTCAAATTTTGTAGGAGTATTAATTTGATAATTTTTATATCTACCACAAACTTTTTGACCGCCATTTTCTTTAAAATACGTTTCAATTTCAGTTACATTGTATTTAGTAAAATCAACCACATTGGTTTGGCACATCTTACAATGCCTTCCATTAGAGGTTTTTTGCATGTTACTATATTTTTCGGAACATGGATTCTCAATTTTCATTTAAACAGAAAGTGATTAGGATTTAGCCTTAAACTTATTAATTGCATTAATTGTAAAATCTGATAAAACTAAAGTGCCACTCATACCAGCTCGTTCTATTAATAAAGTGTCCCAGTTT
>CALMMX010000151.1 GCA_937868545.1 uncultured Bacteroidota bacterium | reverse complement strand
AATTGCCGAAAATAATAGAGTTAAAACTAAAGTTGGATAACCTTCTTTATGAAATTTCATTTTATATAGTTTATTTTACTTTTACCCAAAACGCTGTTCTACCTAACATTGAAACACCAATGTATCCGCGCACATTAAGATTTCCTTTTTCATCACGAGTTATTTTACAGCTGTATGTTTTGCCATTTTTTGGATCGTAAATGGTACCATTATTCCAAGTATCAGAACCATTAAAAACAAAATCTTTTAATAATTCTTTTCCTCTAATAGGAACAGTATGTTGTGTTTTATCTGGATTATTAATATCTAATTTACCTTCTGTTTTGTTCCAAACTAATTTACCATAATACTTAGTTCCTTTTTTATAGATATCTACTTTTCCTTCGTTATCAGTTGTCATATAAGAACCAATAATATCATCAGCCGTTACTGTTTGCGCAAATGTTATTGAACTAACTAATAACATGCATATTGCTATAATTTTTTTCATATTAAAATTTTTAAGTACCAAATATATAAAATCTATTCAATAATTAATTTACCATAAGTATTTTTATTACTTTTTAACTTAACTACCACAATGTAATTTCCTTTATTTAGTTCTGAAACATCCATATTTTCGAAACCTTCAGTAAAACTTAGCAATTCCTCTCCTAACATAGTAATAACTTTAATAGTTGAAATATCATCTCTTTTTGAGATTATATGCAATTCATTTGTTGCAGGATTTGGATAAATTTTCAATTCATTATTCTCTTCTGTCAAGCCTTTTAAACCAACAATACCAGACGCTTTCCACGTTTCTTTAAACCTTGCAGTAGTAGAAACACCTGTTGTGATATAAAAAGAATTATTACCAGTAAATGCTATACAACCCTTTCGAGGTATACTTGCAAAAGGAGATAACATCTGAGTAGAAAAATCAGTTAAATCAATTCTTTCAAAGGCATTATCAATCATTCCTAAACTATCTGCTCCTCCAAATAAAAATGCCAAATTTCCAATTTGAGAATAACCAGTATAAGCTCTGCCGGCATGGCTGTAACCAGCTACTTGAATCCAATTATTTGTTATGGGATTATATTCAAAAAAATGTTTGTTATTTTGATCTAAATTATTTCTTCCTAACCCAACATATCCCAAATTGTTATTTTCAAAACTTACTCCTCTCCAAATTCCACTTATAGGTAAATTAGACATTTGAGTCCAAGAGTCAGTTAACACATTGTATTTCCATGTTTCAAAAATCGCATTATTAGTAATTGTTCTGCCTCCAACAATATATACTATATTATTAATTACAAATGCAACTGCTCCAGCTCTTCCCAACGCTGGCAAACTTGCTTTTTGCAACCACGTATTAGTAATAGGATCATATTCCAACAGATCATTTAAATAAACACCTGAGTCATTTATGCCGCCAAATACATAACCCTTGCCATATAACGAAAATCCTACACCATACTGTCTTGATGCCGTTGTTGGCATTGAGGCAATTGATGACCATGTTTCTGATACTAAATCAAATGCATAAAAATCATTAGCACAGGTCCAACCAACTTGAAGACCACTACCACAATACACTTTATTTGCAATTGAAAATTTTAAACCATCATCCCTTTCTGTACTTGGAAAATCTGATAATTTAACCCATGTTTGACTAAATAGAGTATATGAAATACATAGTGTTAAAATCAGTAAAAAAATTTTATTCATAATTTGCTGTTTATCATATAAAACGACTTTTAATGACTTAAATTGCGAGCTTTTTATTTATTTTTACCAAAAAAACTCCATGAAATATATTCTCCTATTATTGTTTTATATATCATTTAACCTTAATGCTCAAACCATTGATGAAAAATGGGTAAAAGAAAATTACATTAAAAAAGAATATTCTATTACAATGCGTGATGGTGTTAAACTTTTTACAGCTGTGTACACCCCAAAATCTGCAACAGAAAAGCATCCTTTTTTAATGGTAAGAACACCCTACTCTTGCGCACCATATGGAGAGGGTAATTTTCAAAATAGATTATACACAGCACATTGGAAAGAATATTTAAAGGAGGGCTACATTTTTGTGTTTCAGGATGTGCGCGGAAGATGGATGAGCGAAGGTGAATTTGTAGATGTGAGGCCATTTAATCCAAATAAAAAAAAGAAAACCGATATTGATGAAGCAAGTGATACATACGATGCTGTAGATTGGCTTGTAAAAAACATTCCTAATAATAATGGAAACCTTGGAGTTTTTGGTATTTCGTATCCTGGATTTTACTCCACAATGGCTGCTCTTAGCGGACATCCAGCAGTAAAAGCAGTAAGTCCTCAAGCACCAGTTACCGATTGGTTTATGGGCGACGACTTTCACCACAATGGTGCCTTTATGCTTAATGATGCCTTTAATTTTTATTCTAGTTTTGGGCAACCACGACCAAAGCCAACCACAATTGGCCCAAAAGAATTTAAATATTATACTGAGGAGAAATACCAATTTTATTTAGAAACGGGAGCTCTTAAAAATTTTAGTAAATTAATGGGAGATAGTATTAAATTTTGGACAGATTTAATGAATCACCCTAATTTAGATGATTGGTGGAAAGCCCGTGACGCTCGTGTTGGCTTTACAAACTACACAAAACAGCTACCTGCAATAATGGTAGTGGGTGGCTTATTTGATGCGGAGGACTGTTACGGAGCTTGGCGTTTGTTTGATGCTATTAAAAATTACAAAAACACGTATTTAGTAATGGGCCCATGGTACCATGGCGGCTGGCTAAAAAGCGACGGCAGTTATTTAGGTAATGTGGCATTTGGTTTTAAAACATCTATGTATTATCAGCAAAATTTAGAAATTCCTTTTTTTAATTATTATTTGAAAGGTAAAGGAGACATTGCAACTTTAGGAAAAACAAATGTATTTTATAGTGGCGAAAACCTATTTCATAGTAATACAACTTGGCCTCCAATAGAAAATAAAAATAAAGAATTGTATTTATTACCTGGAGGTAAATTAAATTTTGAACCAAAATACGATAATCATACCGATTTCACTCAATATACAAGCGATCCAAACAAACCAGTACCATATATTGAGGGGCCTATGACAAGCCGAACTCGCGAATACATGACCGACGACCAGCGATTTGCAAGTAAAAGAACTGATGTGGTTTGTTTTGAAACTGATTACTTGAAAAATGACTTAACCATAGCTGGAACAGTAACCGCTAATATTAGTGTAGCTTTATCCTCAACAGATGCAGATTTTATTGTAAAAATAATTGATGTGTACCCAAATGATTTTTCTTATAAAAATTATGATGACAGTATAATTAATAGCATGTGGAAAGGTAAAAACTATGTAATGAATGGCTACCAAATGCTGGTTCGTGGAGAGGTGATGCGCGGAAAATATAGAAATAGCTTTGAAAAACCAGAACCTTTTGAACCAAATAAAATAACTACTGTAAAATTGTGTTTACCAGATATTGCACACACCTTTAAAAAGGGACACAAATTAATGATTCAAATACAAAGTACTTGGTTCCCCCTAGTAGATAGAAATCCGCAACAATTTATTGATATTTACCATTGTGAGGATAAAGATTTTATCAAATCTGACATAAAAATATACCATAATTTGGATAATAAGTCGTATTTGACACTACCTGATGCTACTCCCAAAGGTCTCATTCGGTATTAGTTTTTTTATTATATTTGCCCCTCACTAAAACTAACTAACATGACATATCTTGATTTTGAGAAACCAATTCAGGAACTTGCCGAAGAATTAGAAAAATTAAAATCTGTTGCTGAAAAAAGCAAAGTAGATATGAGTAAAGCAATTGCTGAACTCGAAGCTAAAATTCACTCGAAAAGAGTAGAGATTTTTTCTAACCTTACAGCTTGGCAACGCGTTCAAATTAGCCGTCATCCAGAAAGACCATATACATTAGCATATATTGACCACGTATCAAGTAGTTCATTTATTGAATTACATGGTGATAGAACTGTGGGCGATGATAAAGCAATGGTTGGAGGGTTTGGAGAAATAGACGGACAAACAGTAATGTTTATTGGACAGCAAAAAGGTATAAATACTAAAATGCGTCAAATTAGACGTTTTGGTATGGCTAACCCTGAAGGCTACCGTAAAGCATTACGCTTAATGAAAATGGCCGAAAAATTTAATAAGCCAATTGTTACATTTATTGATACTCCCGGTGCCTACCCAGGCTTAGAAGCAGAAGAACGCGGACAAGGAGAAGCCATTGCTCGTAATTTACTTGAAATGACTCAACTTAAAGTGCCCGTAATTTGTATTATTATAGGTGAAGGTGCAAGTGGTGGAGCTTTAGGAATTGGTATAGGTGATAAAGTTTTAATGCTTGAAAACACTTGGTATTCTGTTATTTCGCCAGAGTCATGTTCATCCATTTTATGGCGTAGTTGGAGTTTTAAAGAAACTGCTGCTGAGGCATTAAAATTAACTCCAGATGATATGAATGGAAACGGCTTAATTGATGGTATTATTAAAGAACCACTAGGTGGCGCTCACAATAACCATAAAGAAACTTTTGAAACCGTTAAACAAGAAATTTTAAAACATTTAGCTACATTAAAACAACAAAGCCCTGAAGAGCGCATCAATGCTCGTATTGAAAAGTTTGGTGCGATGGGTGTAGTGCATGATATGGAAGTAGAATAAACATAATTATAAATTAAAACTTAAAGAACATGGCAGATACAGGAGATGTAAACGTTGGTACGATTATTAGAATGAATGGTGAATTAATGCAAGTAACAGAGTGGCAACACCGCACACCTGGTAACTTACGTGCATTTTACCAAGCAAAAATGCGTAATTTAATTAATGGAAAACAAATTGAAAATCGTTTTCGTTCGGGTGAAACTGTTGAATTAGTGCGCGTTGAATTTAAACAAATGCAATTTATATATGTTGAAGGGGAATTTGCAGTGGTGATGGATAATGCTACTTATGATCAAATTCATGTTCCTATGATTTTATTTGGCGATTCGGCACAATTTTTAAAAGAAGGAATGGAAGTTAAAATTTCTTTTGAAGGTGGTGAAAATGTAATTTTAGCTGAGGCTCCAACATTTGTAGTTTGTGAAATTACTTATGCAGAGCCAGGAATTAAAGGAGATACAGCAACTAACACATTAAAACCTGCAACTTTAGATACTGGAGCAATTGTAAACGTTCCATTATTTTGTAATGAAGGTGATTTAGTAAAAGTTGATACTCGTACAGCATCTTATGTTGAACGTGTAAAAAAATAATATGTATTATTTATTGAAACCTTCAAGATTTAATTAACCTTGAAGGTTTTTTTTATGCCATGGAACCACGTATAGAAATACTGAAAGAAATAAAATTAGTTGGGCATTGCATTCAAATGTCATTATTTGATAATAAAACCGGCGAATTATGGAAAGGCTTTATGCCCTACAGAAAAGAAATAAAAAACACTATTAGTGCAAATTTGTTTTCGGTTAGAGTTTACAAATCTCCATTAAATGGGCCCAAAGATTTTGAACAAGAAATAACAAAATGGGCTACTGCAGAGGTAAGTACATTTGATGATCTTCCTCCAAATATGAGTTGGCTTATATTGCCAGAAGGTTTGTACGCAGTTTTTCATTATAAAGGATTAAATACTGATACAAGTATTTTTAATTACATTTATGGCAAATGGATTCCAAACTCAGAATACATGTTAGATAACCGTCCGCACTTTGAAGTGCTTGGCGAAAAATACAAAAACAATGACCCTGACTCTGAAGAAGAAATTTGGATACCAATAAAACCTAAAGATTAATGCCCTATGGAATTTATATCAAAAGAACTAGCACAGTATTGCGAAAATCACACTAGCGCCGAAACTCCATTATTATCAAGTCTTAACAGAGAAACTCATTTAAAAGTTATTTCTCCACGTATGTTGAGTGGGCATTTGCAAGGGCGTTTCTTAAGTTTTATTTCAAAATTAAAACAACCAAAACTAATTATTGAAATTGGCACCTACACAGGCTATTCGGCATTGTGCTTAGCGGAAGGCTTAGCTAAAGATGGGAAATTAATAAGCTTAGATGTAAATGAAGAAACTTCCAGCTTTGCACAATCTTTTATTTCGCAATCTCCTCATGCAATCCAAATACAACTTATAACTGCAGACGCTAAAGATTATATTAAAAATTTTGAAGAAAAGATTGACTTAGTTTTTATTGATGCTGATAAAAAAAACTACCTCACCTATTATAATTTAATAATTGATAAACTAAATGCTGGTGGACTTGTTATAGCAGATAACGTGCTATGGAGCGGTAAAATTACTATGCAAGAAGATATAATGGATAGAGAAACGCTTGCGTTACATGAATTTAATAAATACGTTCAGCAAGATGCTCGAGTAGAAAACATGTTGCTCCCCATAAGAGATGGATTAATGGTGATTCAAAAAAAATAAAATTAATAAATACACATGGAATATAGAAGATTAGGAAAATCGGGGTTACAAGTAAGTACATTGTCTTTTGGCTCATGGATAACTTTTGGAAAACAAATTGGTGATACAACCGCTGATGAATTGCTTACAACAGCTTATGATAATGGCATAAACTTTTTTGATAATGCTGAAATTTATGCGCGTGGAAAATCGGAAGAAGTAATGGGCGCCATTTTAAAAGCAAAAAATTGGGAACGTAGTTCTTATTTAGTTTCTAGTAAAGTGTATTTTGGCTACGAACAAGGAAAGCCAAACCAAACAGGATTATCTCGCAAACATATTATTGAAGGCTGTCATGCAGCTTTAAAACGCTTACAAGTAGATTATATTGACTTATTTTATTGTCACCGACCTGATAAAAACACACCTATTGAAGAAACTGTTTGGGCTATGAATACCCTTATTCAGCAAGGTAAAATATTGTATTGGGGCACTAGCGAGTGGGCAAATGATGAAATTATGGCAGCTTATGTTTTTGCAGAAAGGCATCATTTAATAGGCCCTACAATGGAACAGCCACAATATAATTTATTTGAAAGAACAAAATTAGAAAAAGATTATTTACTCCTTTTTAGAGATTTTGGCTTAGGAACTACCATTTGGAGCCCTTTAGCATCTGGACTTTTATCGGGCAAATACAATAATGGAATACCTGAAGATAATCGTTTGCACATTGAAGGTATGGATTGGTTGAAAGAAAGAACCTTAGGTGAAAATTCTCGTATAGAAAAAACAAAACAATTAACTAAACTAGCTCAAGAATTAGGTATTTCCATAGCTCAATTATCAATTGCATGGACTATTAAAAATCCACACGTAAGTACTGCTATTTTAGGAGCTTCTAAAAAAGAACAGTTAATTGAAAATTTAAAAGCACTAGATGTACTGCCTTTATTAACCAATGAAATATTGGAAAAAATAGAAAATATTGTGAATAATAAACCAGTATTAGCTCAGTTTTAGATTTTTACTAAAATGATTGCTGTAAAAATAAACATATATAAACTTGCATTAAGTAAGTTTATATATGCATTTATATTTATACTAAATGTTGATTCATTTAATTGTCAAAATCAAAAAATCGACTCTTTAAATAATGAAATTAAGACAACAAATAATGAAGATTATAAAACAAAATTATACTACTCTTTAGCTGTAAATTACTCCCAATTCGATTTAAGTAAAAGCGATTTGTATTGCATAAATACAGTTAAACTAGCTTCAAAACAAAAAAATCACTACTATCTTGTTTTAGGAATAAATAGATTAGCTCGTAATTTTCATAAAAAATCAAATTATAAGTACTCAATTAAATTATGTGAGTTAGGACTTGCAATTGCGATAAACCAAAAATATAAGAAATTAGAGGCATCTACATATAATGACATTGGAAGTAATTATACAATGCTTGGCGATCACAGAAATGCTTTAATTAATTTCCATAAATCTTTACAACTATCTACTCAAATAAAAAATGATACTTGTTTAAAATCTGCGCTTAATAATATCGGTCTTTCTTTTCAAGAAAACGATGAGCTAGATTCTGCATTAATATATTACAAAGAAGCTTTATTTATTAATAAAAAGCTAAATGATAACAGGGCTAGTTTCTTGGTTCTAAACAATATTGCAACAATATACTTAAAACAAAAAAAATATCAAGAGTCATATGATATATTTAAATCAGTTGCGAAAAACGATAGTTTAAATGGAGATCTAAGCTCTTTAATAGAAACACTGCACAACATTTCTTGTGTGCAAATTAAACTAGGCAATTATTCCCAAGCTAAATACAGCATTCAACAAGTTAATGAACTTGCCGATAAATTAGATAATTCAGAAATGCTAATCTACACTTATTTAAACTTAGCTGAAATAAATTCAATTGAAGGCAAAAATAGAAACGCGATAATCTTGCTAGAAAAGGCTCTGAAATGTGCAATAAAAAACAAATTTACATATGCCCTAAGTGATATCTATCTTGCACTATCAGAAAATCATAAAAGAAATCGTGATTTTGAGAAAAGCCTATTTTACCATAAAAAACATACTGATATAAGCGACAGTTTAAACAAAAACAAAAATGTTGATTTATTAGAAAACATTAAATTATCGCAAGAAATAAATAATAAAACAATATTATTAAACTTAAAAGAAAAAGAAATTCAATTAAACGTAGAAATCAATAAAAGGAAAAACATTATTATTATAGTTTCGTTTACATTTTTTATTTTAATGCTAATAATTTTTATTTTTTATATAAAAATTAAGAAAAACAAATTAATGTTCACTCAACAAAAACAAAGCTTAGAAGCATTTTTTAATGGACAAGAGGCCGAAAGAAATAGATTGTCTCAAGAATTACATGACGGAATTTGTCAAAACTTAACTATTATAAAAATGGGTTTAGAAAATGAAATTTATAATGATAGTATTAATAAAGAAAACATTAAATCTAAAACTAAAGAAATAGAAGGGTGTATTGGAGATATTAGAGATGTTTCTCACAATATAGCACCCATATTATTATATGAAATGGGCTTAAAACAAGCATTAAATAGTTTGGTATACAACATAAACAAACTCAATAAATTTAAATTAGAAATAGAATTTGATGATAAAATTCAAAATATATCAAAAACTATTGAAATACATATTTATAGAATAACTCAAGAGTTATTAAATAATGCTCTTAAGCATTCTAACTCAAGTTTTGTTAAAATTTCATTTCTAAATATCGAAAATGGATTAATACTAGAATATAATGATAATGGTATAGGTATTGAAAATTTAAATAAAAAAACAGGTACAGGACTAAAAAACATAAAAACGAGGGTTGATTTAATAAATTCGAAGATTCAAATTAATGATGAAATTAAAGGGCTTAATATAATTATAGACATAAAGCTGTAGAATGACTAACACTAAAACAAACATATTATTAGTTGATGATCATCCCCTTGTTTTAGAAGGCTTAAAGAACATTTTAAAACATGAAGAAAAAATCAATTTAATTTTTGAAGCTTCAAATGGCGAAGAGGCTCTAAATATATTAGAAAAAAATGATATCGAACTTGTGATTTCAGATATCAGTATGCCAAAAATGTCAGGAATTGAATTAGCGAAAAAAATAAAAGCTAGAGATAAACAGGTTAAATTTTTAATTCTCACTATACATAAAGATAGGGAATATATTAAAGCTATGCTTGAGCTTGATATAGATGGATATGTTTTAAAGAATAGTGAAAGACAAGTTATTGCGAACACTATTAAAAAAATAATTAATGGTTCTACATGTTATGATGATGAAATTTTATCTATTCTAAAAGAGGGGATGAAAACTGAATCACAAACCCACTTTGTTAAGCTTACAAAAAGAGAAATAGAGGTTGTTAAACTAATCTGTGAAGAATTATCAAGTGAAGAAATCGCGAATAAATTATTTATTAGCAAACATAGTATCGATGCATATAGAAAAAGTATTATCCAAAAACTTGGTGTTAAAAATGCAATTGGAATTATGAGATATGCAATTGCCGAAAAACTACTATAAGTAGTATAAAGTTTGTTATTTATTAAAAATAAATTTGTCTTAATTATATATTAAACAAAAATTATTAGAAAATGAAAAAACAAACATTCACTCTCGTATTACTAATTATTTCGAACATTCTGTTTTCACAAACTATACTTTTTAATGAAGATTTTGAAAGTATTCCAACCCCAACAGTTATATCAAGCTCCCCAATATTAATTACTGGAGGCGATATTCCATCAAACTGGGAGCAATTAAACTTAGATGGCTACAATCAGCACACTACCAGTTCAACTTACTATGATGATTTTATGGGGAGCTATGGCTTCAGAATTACAAATACATTAAACAAAGCTGCATATACAAGATCTGCGCCTGATAATATTGGTGTATCAACGTTAACTGATGATTATCTTAGAACATCACTTATTAACATTCCATCGGGTTCTAATACTAAAACTTTAAGCTTCCAAATTCAATCATCTGGGATGGATTCCTTAAAAGTTTTAATCTCAAACTCAAGTTCGATACTCGGAGCATCATTACTATTTAAAAAATATAGCCCAGTATCCTCATCCACTAGTTTCACAACTTATACAGCAAACTTAACACCCTATTCAGGTCAAAGTATATATATTTATTTCGAGGCATATGATAAAGTTTTAAATACCGCAACTTCTAATAATGCTGGGTATTTAATGGTTGATAATGTGAAAATTGAAGAAAACGCCACAGTTTCTGGAATTTTTGATAATGAAAATTTAGATGGATTGAACATAAATATTTATCCCAATCCAATCATTAACGATTTATATATTGAAAGTATTTTTGAAATAAAAAATATATTACTTATAAACAGTATTGGAGAAACCATAGAAATTAAAAACAGCCACAACAACAATTTACAAAAAATTGATGTTTCATATATTAAAAGTGGTATCTACACATTAATTTTTAATACCATAAAAGGAAATCATACTCGCAAAATAATTATTAACTAATTCGCCAAAATCAACAAAATCTAACTTTTTATCAAAACTCATCAACAAAATCGTTCAGTTTTTTAGTATTTCTGTATCTTTAAAGCCACAATAATCATATTAAAACAATTATGGCAACCATTAAATATTCTGAACAATTAGCAGACCTTGAAGCAGCAAAAAACTTAGGTTTATTACCTGAGGAGTTTGATAGAATTAAAGAAATTTTAGGTCGTACACCTAACTTTACTGAAGTATCTATATTTTCGGTAATGTGGAGCGAACACTGTTCTTATAAAAACTCTATCACTTGGTTGAAAACATTGCCAAAAGATGGTCCGCATATGTTAGCAAAAGCTGGTGAAGAAAATGCTGGATTAGTTGATATTGGAGATGGTTTAGGCTGTTGTTTTAAAATAGAATCACATAATCACCCAAGTGCAATAGAGCCATACCAAGGTGCTGCAACAGGTGTTGGTGGTATTAATAGAGATATTTTTACAATGGGTGCTCGCCCAATTGCACAATTAAATTCATTACGTTTTGGTGATATAAATTCAGCAAAAACACAATGGATTATGAAAGGTGTTGTAAAAGGTATTGGTGATTATGGTAATGCATTTGGTATTCCTACAGTTGGTGGCGAAGTATTTTTTGATGAATGTTATAATGTTAATCCATTGGTAAATGCAATGAGTGTTGGTATTGTAAAAGAAGGAGAAACTGTAAGCGCAACATCTTATGGCGTTGGAAATCCAGTATTTATAGTAGGTTCGGCAACAGGTAAAGATGGAATTGCTGGAGCTGCATTTGCTAGTAAAGATTTAACAGAAGATTCGGCAAAAGATTTACCATCAGTACAAGTTGGAGATCCTTTTCAAGAAAAATTATTATTAGAAGCAACTTTAGAAGTTATTAAAACTGGTGCTGTTATTGGTATGCAAGATATGGGCGCTGCTGGTATTACTTGTTCTACTTCTGAAATGAGTGCAAAAGGTGAACATGGTATGAATATTTGGTTACACAAAGTTCCTACACGCCAAGCAAACATGCACCCTTTCGAAATTTTATTATCAGAGTCACAAGAACGTATGTTGGTTGTGGTAGAAAAAGGAAAAGAAAAATTAGTACAAGATGTATTTGATAAATGGGATTTAAATTGTGCTCAAATTGGTGAAGTTACTGCTGGTGATCGTTTAAAATATTATATGAACGATGAATTAGTAGCTGATGTTCCTGCTGGTGTTTTAGTATTAGGTGGTGGAGCTCCAATATACAAACGTGATTACAAAGAGCCTGCTTATTTTGCTGAATCAAAAAAGTTTACAATTTCTCAAATAGAAGAACCAAAAGATTTAAAACCAGTAATGCAGTTTTTAGCTAAGCTTCCGAATTTAGCTAGCAAACGTTGGGTGTATAATCAATACGACAGTATGGTTGGTGGAATTAATATGAGTACTAATTCTCCTAGCGATGCAGCTATTGTAAATGTGAAAGGAACTAAAAAAGCTTTAGCTATGACAGTAGATTGCAATTCGCGTTACGTGAATGCTGACCCTGAAGCAGGTTGCGCAATTGCAGTGAGTGAAGCGGCTCGTAATATTGTGTGCAGTGGTGGTTTACCAAGTGCAGTTACTAATTGCTTAAACTTTGGTAATCCTTACAACCCAGAAGTATATTGGCAATTTGTTGGTTCAATAAAAGGAATGAGTGCAGCGTGTTTAAAATTTAAAACACCAGTTACTGGAGGTAATGTAAGTTTTTATAATCAATCAAGTTACGAAGGACCAGTGTTTCCAACACCAACTATTGGTATGATTGGGATTTTAGAAGATAAATCATTACAAACAACTTTAAATTTTAAAAATGAAGGTGATGTAATTTATTTAGTTGGAGAAAGTAAAAATGATATATCTTCTTCGGAATATTTATACAGCTATCATAAAGTGAAAAATACTTCTGCACCTTATTTTAATTTAGATGAAGAACATAAATTACAAGAAGTAATTACTGCATTAATCCGCTCTAAATCTATTAAATCGGCACATGATGTAAGTGATGGTGGTTTATTTATGAACTTACTAGAAAGTGCAATGGTTACCAATTTAGGATTTGAAATAGCTACAGATTCTAATTTCCGTAAAGACGCTTATTTATTTGGAGAGGCACAAAGCCGTGTTGTAATAACAGCATCAAATACTTCAAACATTGAAGCTGAATTAAAAAATCATAATATCACATTTACTAAGTTAGGGGTTGTAAAAGGTAATGCTTGTGTTATTGATGGAACTAACTATGGAACTGTTGCAGAATACAAACAAAGCTTTGATACTAGCATTGAAAATATTTTGAATTAATATTATGAAACTTCTAGAAGTTCCCTTAATTTTTTAAACAAAAAAATAATATTAAACTAAGAGTATACCAATCAAAATCACTCTTCGACTTCGCACAGAGTGACATTATATTTTAACTATAAACTTTGTTCAGAGTCACAATAGATGCTGAATCAAGTTCAGCATGACTTCGATATTTATATTACTTGACTGAACGATACACGTTATTACGAGAGTAGAGAAGCAATCATATGCAAGAAATGAGATAACTTCGTAAATGAGGCACTCGCGATGACGAAATAAAGTAGTATTTTAATACAGCTTCTGTTTTTTGAAAAACATTTTATTAATTTCAAATCACTATAAAAAATTAATTGTTGAAAAAAACAGTGATACTAGTTAATTGGGTTTGCATTATAGCAGTATCTTTTATCTGTTATAAAGCTATGTCTCTTTTTGTTTCAATTATATTTACCTTAAAATTGCTTTGCTCTCCACCCGACAGCACAATTGCAAGTACGAGCGCAAGCATTAATTTGCGTGAAGATGTAATAACCGTGAACAGCTTGAAAACAAAGGAAAAAATGGACTTTGTTTTCAACAAACAAGTTTATGATTTTAGATGTGATACTTTACCAAATGTAATTTTTTGGAGAAAAATAATGCGCTTGCATAAAGATAGTGCCTTGCTAAACAGACCAGAAAACAGACATGTATTGCATACAGTAAGTTGCAAAATTTGGGACACACTTTGCATTCAAAATCAAAAAAGAATAAAAGATAGTTTGAGGTACGAACATTGTTTAATGGATTCGGCACGTATTTTACTTACAGCAGGGAAAAGCTTTTTTTACGATTTCGGAAAAGCCTCCACTAATTTTCATAGAGGTATAAATGATTTTATTGCCAACGATGTTGACCCTTGGTATGCACAAGCCATACTTATGATTGAGAGTCCTAATAAGCTTCAAAAATCGAATGCAGGTGCGTATGGTTCATTTCAATTAATGAAAGATGTGGCAAGGTTATTTGGATTAAAAGTAAACAAACACATTGATGAGAGAGCAGATTTTGATAGATCGGCATACGCTGCATCTTCTTTATTAAAAAAAATATGTATTCCAAAAACAAAAGAAATATTAGATTCTTTAGGTATTAAAAATTACAAAGAAAATGATTTATGGTTTAGGTTATTAGTAATGCACTCTTACCATGCAGGCGCAGGCAATGTTAAAAAAGCACTGTTTACATTTAGACCTACAGAAGGGAATATGAATTTAATATACACCTTATGGCATACCGAAACACGCCATTTTAAATCAGCCTCACAAAACTACTCTCAATTAGTATTAGCAGCCCTTTTAGAAGTAAATGAAAAATTTGGTTTAGCTCCAAGTCAACAATTTCCTCAACCAAAACCATTGGATTATACAACTCCGCCGCTTAGGAATTATTAAATTAATATTTCTTAATCTCAATACTGTTTTCAGAAAGCAAAGCCACAGATTTAGTTACATATTTCTCCATCAAATCAATATCGTGCGATGAAACAAGTACTAATTTATTTTGCTCTTTGCATAAGGATTTTAAAACTTCAAACAAATTGTGTTTTGATTTATAATCTAAAAAAGCAGTTGGTTCATCTAAAATAATTATTGACGTTTCTTGAGCTAAGGATTTTGCAATCATTACTTTTTGCCTTTGTCCATCGCTCAATTCATCAATTAATTTATCTCTTAAATGATTAATTGATAAAGTTTGTAAACTCTTTTCTACGCACTCAATGTCACTTGCATTTAATTTTCCAAATACAGAAATGTAAGGTGTTCTGCCAAGCGCCACTACATCAAAAACAGTTAAATTAAACCCACCCACTTTTTCGGTACTTACAATTGATATGGTTTTTGATAAATCATGGGCCGAAAAACTAAGTATGTCTTTTTTGTCAATTAAAATAGTTCCTGCTAATGGTTTAATAAAGCCTGTTAAGGTTTTTATTAGAGTTGATTTCCCTACTCCATTATCTCCAATTAGTCCTACCAATTCACCACTATTAAATGATAAATTAATATTTGAAAAAACAGAAACAGTCTTTTTCTTAGATACATAACCAATATTTAAATCTTTTACTTCTATCATGCAATATGTAATTTAGATTTAAATAATAGATACAGTACTATTGGAGATCCAATAATAGTAGTTATGGTATTGATAGGTAACATAAAATGTGAACTCATTATCTGACAAATTACATCGGCCAATAAAACAACACCAGCACCTAATAACAAACAAAATACAATTTGATGTAAGTGATTTGATGTTTTAAAAAATAAACGTGAAGCAATTGGAACCGAAATGCCAACAAACGCTATTGGGCCACAAAAAGCAGTAATTACGCCCACTAATATGGCAGTAACTAAAATTACTTTTAAACGAAGCGAAGATATATTCACCCCTAAATTACTTGCATAATTATCATTCAATAATATAGCGTTTAAAGGCTTAATTAAAAAAAATGAAGAAACTACAGCCAGTATAAAAATTGGTACAATAACAATTAAATCATCTAAGGTGGTAGAACTTACACTTCCCATGCCCCAAATAATAAATGTTTTTAAACTATTACCACTTGCCATAAATTCAATTAAACCTTGCAAAGCCCCCAGTATTTGAGAAAGCATAATGCCAACTAATAATACAGTAACGTTGCTTTTATTTCTTTTAGAAATAAATAAAATAAGTAATGTGATAATAAAAGCCCCAGCAACAGAAAACAAGGTAATCATGCTCTTGCCAAATAAAAACAAACCCGATACATTTATTGATGTTAACAGCATAGTTGCAATTGCAACAAATAAACTTGCTCCACTGCTAATACCTAATACATAGGGTCCAGCCAAAGGATTACGAAACAAACTCTGCATTAACAAACCACATAAAGCAAGAGCCGAACCAGCGCAAATACAAGTTATGGCTTTTGGAATTCGAATAGAATATAAAATAGTATCAAATAATGCTTGATTGTCTTTTATTGAGAAAAGATTAACTGAGCCAAAAAACAAATCAGCAAAAAACAATAATAGCATTATAACTATTAAGAAAATTGTGATAGATATGAATTTTGAATTTTTCAAAACATGAAATACTAATTAGGTGATGCCTTTCTAATGAAGTTAAAAAATAATTTAGCAGGCGCAAAACGTTTTAAATACACAGCAAATGTTTCACCAAAACCAATGTAAACTTCATGTTTATTTGCTTTCATAGCTTTAACTATTTTAGAAGCACATACATCAGCAGCCATTCCATTTTGAGTACCTGGGTCTAATTGATTGTATTTATTGCCATTTCCATCAACTGCATTTAACGAAACATTTGTATTGATTTTCCCTGGGCAAACCATTAGCACTTCTATGTTATCGTTGTACAGCTCTAATCTCAATGCCTCAAAATAGCCGTGTAAAGCAAATTTAGATGCACTGTATGCCGACCTCCAATAAAAACCAAACTTACCGGCAACGCTACTAATTACAACTATCTTCCCCAATTTGTTTTTAATCATATGTGGCAAAACAGTTTTTGTTAATGCAACGGTTCCAAAAAAATTAATTTCCATAAGTTGCTTGGTAACGCTTAACTGAGTTTCCATTAATAAACTACGTTGACTAATACCAGCATTGTTTATGAGTAAATCTATTCTACCAAATTTTTTTATTATACTATTTGTTACTGCTTCAAAGTTTTCTGGTTGTGCTAAATCCAATGGAGCAATAAAAATAGAGTCGTCATTTAAATTAGAAGCTTTTTTAACGCGCTCTAATTCGCTTTCTCTTCGTGCAGAAATAACAATTTTAGCGCCTTCTTTAGCAATCTTATAAACCAACTCTTCACCAATTCCTGAAGTAGCTCCTGTTATCCAAACAACTTTATTATTTAATGTCATATTATTTAGTGCTAATGTTTATTAATTGCAATTTTAAACCTTTAAAAGTAATATTTATGAACTTAACTTTATTCTAATTTCTTATAATATTTAAGTTCATGGTCTTTAAGTAAATTAGGGTATAATATAAATATAATATCGCCCAATACTTCATCAGGATTTACAATACCTGTTTCCCAGTAATCACTATAACCTTTTTCGTTTTGATTTTTATTATTGTTGTAAAGCTCACCAGTTTTATAAGCATCAAATAATGCATATCGTTTATCATAACTCAACAACTCTTGCTTACTATTTAAATTGTATAAATTTAACCATACATTACATTTTTGAGCTTTATTAAATACATACTCGAAGCTTTGTGGAACACTGCCAGTTTTATTTGGTTCTCCTAAAAAATAATTAGCACCAGCATCTTTCAATAAATTAGCAATAAAACTTTCACCACCAGGTATGTACCAAGCATCGCCATACTTTATTTCTGTGAGGACACTTTTCTTTTGCAATATATTTTTTGTAAGTGAACTAAGTTCTAAATAGTTTTTTTCAGTAATAGAAAACAGAGAGTCTGCCATTTTCTCCTTACCAACAAAATATGAAAAGAATTTAATCCATTCGGCTCTAGCCAAAGGTGTTTCTTCCAAATGATCTAAACTAATAGCAATTGGTAATCCAGCTTGTACAAGTTTTTTATCACAATCTTCTTGTGGATTTCCCATTCCAAAAGTAATAATCAAATCAGGATTTAATGCCAATGCTTTTTCTGTTTCAATATTAATGCCTTTTGCTAGTTCAGCTATTCCATTTTCTTTTACACCGTTTCTAATAAATGTGTTTGTATAATAATCAACATTATCAATAGCTGCAATGGCGTTTTGCGAATGAAGCTTAGTGAGCATTGCAGCATAAATAGAGCTCATGCAGGCTATTTTTTTTACTGGTATTTGAATTGCATACGAATTAGATTTTACGGAGGGCTTTTCATTTTTATACAAAACAAAAGATGAGGTTACATTCATGTTTGCTTTATTTCCAAGCAATTCAAGCACAATTAAATTACCATCAGTTTTAACTTTAAAACGTTTTGCATAGTTGAGTTTAACATCTTTTAATTTACTTTCTGTTAACTTCTCATTACTATTAGTACAAGAAAATAATAAACTACCTAACAACCCTACTATTAAGATTTTAAATCCCATTATTAAACTCAATTTTAAAAACACTTCCTTTTGGTTTATTATCTAACACTGTAATAGTTGCTCCATGCAGTGTGCAAATGCTTTTTACTAAATACAATCCTATGCCAGTACCTTTTGTTTTGCGAGTATCTTCACTTCCACTTCTAAAAAATTTCTCGAATATTTTTGTCTTTTCATTGGCTACTATTCCTATGCCATTATCTGAAATTAAAACTATACTTTTTGAAGACTCCTTAACTAATTTTACTTCTATATTAATTATATCATTAGAATATTTAATAGCATTTTCAATTAAATTAATAATTACAGATTGTAACAAATCTATATCACCCATTATAACTGCACCTTCAGATACATTTACAATTAACTGTTTATTAGTTTTATATTTTAGAAAATAACGGTCCACTGTTTGCTTAAGCAATTCAGACAAATTAACTTGTTCTTTTTGCAATGTTAAATTTGAATTACCTAATTGATTTGCAATTAAAACATTTTCAACTAATTTGTTTAAACGTTCTGTTTCTTCTAATGCATTGTTTAATAACACAATTTGCTTTTCCCTATTTAAATCGTGTTTAATGAGCGTTTGCAATTGAAGTTTAGAAGCAGCTATGGGTGTTTTTAATTCGTGCGAAACACTTAATATGAAATTTTTTTGCTGCTCATTTACTTCAATTTCTTTTCGGATTGAACTGCGTACCTTTATTATACCAAATAATAGAATTAATAAAAAAACAGTTCCTTCACCAACAATCATGTAAACACGTTTGTTTTTTTTAGATTCAAGTTCAGCTATTTCTTGTAAAATGCTATTATAATTGGTACTTGAAACCGCAACTACATTTTGTTTTTCTTTAATGATTTCGTTTGATTGTTTTACCAACAAAACTTCCCACCACAAAAATTGAAAAATAATATAGGCTACAAATACCGAAAATATTAAAACAGTTTTTTTATGCACCAGTACTTATTTATGAAAAACCTGTATAAACCCTTTCAAGTAGCGCTCTTTTATACCTTGAACTCTAATTTCATTTACCTGACACACATAAAAATAAGTACCTTCTGAACACAGCTGTTTAGTTTGAGCAATTGAACCATCCCACATAATTTTTGGTTCTGTAGTTTCAAAAACTAAAGCTCCCCAACGGTTGTATACTTTTAAGTCGATATCTTTAATAAACTTGTTTTTTATTGGTTTAAAGAAATCGTTTACACCATCACCATTTAAGGTAATTACATTTGGCAATTCGTATTCAGGACAATTATCCACACAAATTTTTGCACTTTGTAAACTTTCATTTCCAAAAGTATCTACTGCGGTAATTGCATAACAACCAGCTATTGAAGTTAAATTATCAAATGCAATAATTGTATCGCTTGCTATTTTAATTGAGTCGGATAATATCAAATCAGAATCTTCTGTTTCTGAAATATAAATATTATACTTAACCACATCATCAGCACAACTATGGTTTGGATTGTTCCATCTCAGCATTAATTTAGGGATTTCGCAATCAGAAACGATTTCAAGTTTAGGAGCACATGGAGGTGTTTTATCAATTGGTTTTGCACAAGCTTCTTGAGAGAAATTAATCAATGGTCTTAAAATAGAAGGGTCTGAATATTGACCGAGTGCTTCCACTTTATAGCAATACGTTGCACCATTTACAAGAGTATCATCAATATAAGTTTGCAAACTAGTGCTATCTTTTAACGTGAAAACCGAAGCTGAAGGTGCTTTCCTCCAAATACGGTATTTTACATTTGTCCAAGGTACAAAATGTTCCCATGTCAATTTAATTTGATTATCGCTAGGAGTTAATTTTAAAAATACAGAAGAAGCTTTTTGCGCCGATCCAATAAATGTACCATTAGCATAAAAATCTATTTTATAAGTGTATGGTAAATCACTTGTATTTAAGCCTGTTTGTGTAAAGGTAGTATCAGCAAGTTGATTAATACCTGCGAAATAGGTTTTAGTTACAGTGTAAATAGTTGTATACGTAGAAGCTGCAAAACCATTATAGTATGATAATTTCATTTCATAAGGGCCAGGTAAAGCAACTGTATCAAGCGCAGTACTAGTATTTAAAAGTGGTTTTATCCAACGAACAAATATTGAACCTGTACTTGTTGAAGTTGTTTTTACATCAACGTTTATTAACACAGGAACATCTCTTTTTAATTGAACACACACTTGATTAGAAGCATAGCTTTCTGCATTATCTGTAAATACAGCCACAACCAAATAGCTATAGTTTGTGCCTTGAGCCAAACCAGCACCGCCATTAGTATCAATTAAAGTTGTATCATTCATGCTAGAAGTACAACCCACTAATACAAATCCAGTATAGGCTGGAACACCTGTTTCACATGGCGCATGATTCCATGGATTACAATCTGCTTTTCTATAAACACAGTATTTTTCTATTTTATTACCTGTTATTTGATGGCATGAAGGTTTATTCCATCTGAGTTTTATAAAAGTACCTAAAGGAGTGGCAGTTAAACTAGTTGGCGGCGGTGCCACTACAGTTATGTTAAAGGTTTTAAAATCTACCAAACTAATACTTGGATCACTATCTATTGCTTTTATAGTAACAGGATATGGCGCTTTACGAATGTGCGCACATACTGTGTTCCATTGAAAAATACCAGTAACAGGACTTATACCTGGTGATGAAGCAAAAGTTGCAATTGGAGCTGTAACTCCAAAAGGACCACCATTTGCACTTAATGTAATAACATCACCATCAGGATCAGTTGCACGAACTGTTTTTGAAATGACAGTACCTGCTAAAACACAGGTATCACTAATAGGCTGAATAACTGGGTTATCATTTAAACAAGTTCCCACATCAACTTGCAAATCTCTTAAAATATATCCAACCAATTTATACTCGCCATCAGCATTCTTACGCCATTCTTTTATAATGAATGCTAAATTATATTCTCCTTGCAATTGAGGAACGCACCATGATAATGTGCCTGAAATAGAATTAATATTATACGTTCCACCTCCACCTGTTGCTGGGTAACTGTAACCTGCTATTGGAATACCACCTGTTCCTCTACAATCAGTTAATTCATAAGAAAGGCTATCTCCATCCAAATCATAAGCACCTGGGTTGTGGTAAAAGCAATGTCCTACACAACCTTTATCTATTGGAGGAAAAGATAAAATTGGAGAGCTGTTTGGTCCACTAAAAGTAGAAATTACAAGGTAAGATTCAATATAAAAAACTTGGTTCACAGAATTTGGTAAATTAATTACACCAGCATTTCTATTAGGGTCTGTCATTGAAATTTTATAACTACCTGGGCCACCATATGTATGTGTAGTAATGTATTCATTTAATTTAATAGTAGTGCTAATTGGCACGCCATCTCTTGCAGTTGGCGGACATAAAGTTGTTCCTCCATTACTTCTTAATACTACTGCACGTGTTCCATCCCCAAAATAAACGGTATCCTCACATCTATCAGCTAAGCCCGAGCTACCAATGTTTGTATAGGTTGTAACCTTTATTTCATAAGTATACCCATAAAGCCACTTATAAGTTATTTCACCAGCTCTATTATGTGTAGCCAATAAGCTTGTAATAGAGCCAAAGATTACAATAATTAATAATTTAATTCTAATATGTTGCATACTAAGTTTACTGCTTAATTAATTTTTTAGTGATACTCGTATTATTATTTCCAGTTATTTTCAAAAAATAAACACCAGCTTTTACATCTCTTAAGCTGAATTGAAAAGAATTTTCTTTTACTTTAATCCAATCTCTTAATAATAATTCTACCAATTTCCCTTGAGAATCATATAATTCAAAAGACATATACTCTGGTTTAGCAATTGTAAACTCAACACTAATTAAATCCTGTGCAGGGTTTGGAAAAATAAGTGCAGGGCTTTCTTGCTTTTCATTTTCTTTTACACCAATAACAATACTAGGGTCTGTACCAATTTGAGCAATCCATGCGGCATGAACATTTTTATAAATTAAACTGTATTGGTAGCCATAGTAACCACTAATCCAAACTTCCCCAGGTTTATTATACCTTCTTTGTGAACCACTGTAATCGCCCCAACGCTCCTCATTTCCAGACAATAAATCTACAGGTCGTAAACCGTTTTTAATTCTCAAGATGGGAGAAAATCCGCCAATTGCATCTGCTCTAATAGCAGAACATCCAGCAAATACTTTAGGAGATGAGTGATTAAAACTAATTATCGCGGTGTTATCAGATGAACTATTTCCCGCGTAAGAAATATTAGGATATCCAAAATCCATCGTATCATTTGCTATAATAAATCCTGTAGCGGATGGTGTAGCAGAACTTACATTATTAATAACACCATAATATGCAGTAACCTGATTATTTAAAGGGTTTTTAGTATTATGTACGTATTGAATCTTATTGTTTTCAAAAAAGGCACCTAATGTTCGAGAATCATTACAAGCCAAAGATTGGGTAGAAATAGCTGTACCTGCAATATTAGGTTGCCTGCCACTTGGTGGGAAATAATAAGGCTGATTACTTACTAATGCCTTTACAGTAACGGTATTTGTTGGAGCTCCAATAGTATCGGTAACATTTACTAAAAAAACAGTATCGTTCATTGAAGCAAAATTTCTATTAGAAATAAAATACATATTTGGTTTATACAATTTACTTCCACCTTTTGCTGGACATAAGTTTCTGATTGCTTTGCCAGCATACTTAATATTATGATGAACAATAGCACCAAGAGGTAATCCTGCATATCCACTGTCTTTTTTCATTTGCCAAATTATAGTTTCAACAAATCCTGTTTGCCAAGAACTATCATTATGCAATAAATTAATACTTAAATACAATTCTTTTTCGGTAAGAGATAACATTGGGTAATCGCTCCAAAGATTATTATTTAACGGATTGCCAGGTAAGGTGTATAAATTCCAAGCCCCACTTGGATTGTTAGTTTGTGAGAATCCAAAAATTAACTTACTTGTAGTATCAACAAAACCAGTAAAACACATAAAAATAAATCTGTCAGATTTTGGATCATATAATACTTTAGGGTCAGACTCTTGATGTTTACTATTTACTGGTGCCGTAAAAGCTGCTAATGATTTAACTGGTGATACAGAACCAGTGTTTACATTTTTTACATAAATATTAGTATTTACTACAGACATCACATACCCTGAATCAGAAATTGCAATATCGTTATCATTTGGAGTGCTTGACCCCCAAGGATTCCCCATTGCGCTATAACCCAATGCTAAATTTGGCAATGTGCTTGATGTTTCGCTTACCTTATATTGTCCAAATGTTTGCGGGTAATTATACATTACCATTTTCTCCGAAGCCGGTTTTGGCATTTCTTTTACCATCATTACAGGCGCAAAATCCTGCTTAATATCATCTAAAACAACCGTTGCTTGTTTTTTAAATACAAAACTTTTTTGTGAAGAACTTGTTTGAGCACTAGCTAAACCACAAACAAATATAAATGCTAGAAATACATGTTTTATTTTCATTATCTTTTTATTCAAATTATCCATTAAAGTTAAAGAAAAATAACGAAATAACCGAAAAAAATGGTTTTTGCAATTAAACAACAAAGTGAATTAAAAAACAAGTTTATTAACTTATTTATTTTACAATTATTTGTCGAATTTTTAATTTAGCTATTGTAATAGTTGTAATTTTACTAGTCTAAAAAAACAAAAACTAAATGAGCTCTCATCAACATGGCCACATGAGCAAATTAACTGCTGCAGGCGTACTTGTAACCCTTGGAATTATTTTTGGAGATATTGGAACTTCTCCTTTGTATGTAATGAGTGCAATTGTTGGTAAAGACCCAATTAGCAGAGATGTTGTAATGGGTGGCATTTCCTGCATTTTTTGGACTCTTACCTTACAAACAACCATAAAATATGTAGTATTAACCCTACAAGCTGATAATAAAGGGGAAGGCGGTATATTTTCTTTATATACTTTGGTTAAAAGAACAAAATACAAATGGTTACTTGTACCAGCAATTATTGGTGGTAGCGCTTTATTAGCTGATGGTATTATTACGCCCCCTATTTCTGTAGCATCTGCTGTAGAAGGTTTAAGAGTATACAATAAAGACTTAAACACTATTCCAATTGTAATTGGCATATTGTGTTTTTTGTTTTTTATACAACAATTTGGAACAGCTTTTATAGGCAAATTTTTTGGTCCATTAATGACCCTTTGGTTTTTAATGCTTGGAGTACTTGGTTTTACTCAATTAACTAGTAATTGGGGGATTTTAGCGGCTTTAAATCCATATTATGCCTATCATTTATTACAAATTCATCCTTCGGGTTATTTAATTTTAGGTGCTGTGTTTTTATGTACAACTGGAGCAGAAGCATTATATTCTGATTTAGGCCATTGTGGTAAACAAAACATTAGAGTTTCATGGATATTTGTAAAACTCATGTTAGTAATAAACTATTTTGGACAAGGTGCTTGGTTAATTGCTAATGAAGGTAAAACAATGGCATCGTTCCATACAACAAATCCATTTTATGCAATAATGCCTCAAAGTTTTTTACCCGTAGGGATTGCAATTGCAACCATGGCAGCAGTTATTGCCTCACAAGCATTAATAAGTGGTTCATTTAGTTTAATAAACGAAGCCATGCGTTTAAATTTATGGCCAAAAGTAGGCGTAAAGTATCCATCTGAAGCAAAAGGACAATTATACATTCCTTCGTTAAATTGGCTACTACTTGCAGGTTGTATTGGCATAGTATTGTATTTTAAAGAATCAGCAGGCATGGAAGCAGCTTATGGTTTAGCCATTGTTTTATGTATGTTAATGACAACAACTTTGCTTAATTTTTACATGCATTTAAAACGTTATAATAAGATATTCATATTTGTAATTATTGCCATGTATGTTGCTATTGAATTAGCCTTTTTAGCTGCTAACCTTAGTAAATTTACACATGGAGGTTGGATTACCTTATTAATAGCGAGTGTATTAATGAGCGTAATGACTGTTTGGTATTTAGCTAAAAAAATTCGTCAACGTTATGTTGATTTTGTAAAATTAGCAGATCATCAGCAAAAATTAGTTGATTTAAGTGCTGATGAATCCATACCTAAATATGCAACCCATTTAGTATATATGACTGGTGCAAATAATCCTGAAGAAATTGAATCGAAAGTTATTTATTCTATTTTACAAAAACGCCCAAAACGTGCAGATATTTATTGGTTTGTGCATGTTGATGTAATGGATGAGCCATACCGTATGGATTATAAAGTTACACATGTAGCGGCTGATGATATTATTAGAGTAGATTTTAGATTAGGTTTTAGAGTGGCGCCTAAAGTAAATTTAATGTTTAGAAAAGTGGTTGAGGATTTGGTAAAAAACAAAGAAGTAGATATTACTAGTAGGTATGAATCGTTAAATAAAAATAATATTATTGGTGATTTTAAATTTGTTGTTTTAGAAAAATTCTTATCCTATGAAAACGAATTACCATTATTTGAAAAAGTAGTATTAAACCTCTATTTCTTCTTGAAAAAATTCAGTTTAAGTGAAGCTAAAGCCTTTGGTTTAGATAGCAGCTCAGTAAAAATTGAAAAATTTCCAATGGTTATTGCCCCAGCTAAAGAATGCAACCTTAGAAGAATAGTATAAAACAATTACTTGTTTAATAAATCTTTAATATTTATTTTATCACTTTATTTGTTTTCTTGCAAAGAAAAACCTTTGACTGAACGTTCATTTTACTATTGGAAAGGAGTGTTTAAACTTTCTGACATTGAAAAAAAATCTTTAGCAAAAAACAAAGTATCTGTTTTGTATACTCGCTTTTTTGATGTTGATATTAATGATCAAACACAACAACCCATGCCGCTTGGCATTATTGATAGTTTAGAAAATTGTCCGAAAAATATTTCAATAATACCTGTTGTATTTATAACAAATAGAACATTTTTAAAACAAAATGATACCCAAACAAAAGAACTTGCCCAAAAAGTTTCGCGTAAAATTAATAGCATAGATTCTGTATATACAGAATTACAAATAGATTGTGATTGGTCGCAAAGCACGAAAAAAATGTATTTTTTATTTTTATCAGAACTTAAAAAACATTTACCAAAACAGGTTAAATTAAGTTGCACCATTCGTTTACATCAAGTTAAATATCCTGATATTACAGGTGTTCCGCCAGTAGATAGAGGTATGTTAATGTATTATAACATGGGAAATCTAAACAATATTAATGAAAAAAATTCAATTTATAATTTTGAAATATCAAAAAAATATGTGGCCTACGTTTCTAATTATTCATTACCATTAGATGTAGCATTGCCCCTTTTTAATTGGGTTATACATTATAGGAACAACAAGGTAATACAATTAATAACCAAAAAACAATTACCAGATTTAACAAATCAATTGTACTTTTATAAAAAAGAAAACACAATTTTTGAGGTTAAAAATCCTGAACTAATTAATGGGGTTTATTACAAAAAAGGTGACTTACTAAAAAAAGAAAGTGTAAGTGATTCCTTGTTATTAGAAGCATCCAAACAGTTAGGAACATATTTAAATTCAGAAAAAAGAAGAATTGTATTATACGATTTAGATGAAATAAACATAAAAAACTATGAAAACAAAACCATTGAAGAAGTTTTTAATACTTTTAATTAGCAGCATATGCCTTATTACTATTACCGTTTTAGCGTGCGGCGGTGGAGATTGGGATAGTACAGAAGGCTCTATGTTTGCGCCCGAAATAATTAATCAACCAAAATACGCTTCGTTTTTCAGGACAGGAGAATATCCATTTTATACTTCGTCGGGTTATAGTGATGATGGCTATTACTCTGGATATGGCTATGACGCAGATAAATACCAAAGCTTTAACACTATTAATAGTGAAGAATGGCACAACTCGTTTTTTGAGAAAAAAATTCCCACAGCAGTTATAAGTTATTGGTTATATACTGCCTCATTAAATCAAATAGACTCAATGATTTTTTATTTAAAAGATAAACCTTCCAATTTAAACACTGCTTCTAAAACCAACTCATTAAAGGAGTTTGGGCTAAATGCAAAAGCAACATCTTTTTTATACTATGTTGGATTCGCCAAACGCAACGAAACTTTTTCTGCACCAGACTATGAAACTACTTGGGATGCCAATCCTAAAACTAAAGAAAAAACTCCCGTTTCGTTAGATAAACAAATTGCTGGTGGACAATCATTTTTTGTAAAAGCTACTGATTCCTTTTTAAAAGAACGATATGCTTATCAATTATTACGCCTTTATTTTTATGGCAAAAAACATACTGAAACGATAGATTTTTATAATAAAAACACTACGTTGTTTCAATCAGATAATAGTATAAAATGGCGTGCTTTAGGATACGCGGCTGGTGCGTATTACAGACAAAAAAATTATGCACAATCAAATTATTTATACTCTTTAATATACGATAATTACGAGCCTCTAAAAAAATCAGCTTATTTATCATTTCATCCTTTACAAAAAATAGAATGGGCCCAATGCTTAAATGCTGCTAAAAATGCACATGAAAAAGAAATACTTTGGCAATTATTAGGGCTTTATACAGATGAAGTAACAGCAATGGAAGAAATTTTAAAATTAAATCCCAAGTCAGAAACTGTAGAATTATTGCTTGTTAGAGCAGTAAATAAACAAGAAGAAAATATGGATGGCATTTTAAATAGAGATTTAAAGACTCAAATAGAATCACCAACAAAAATTGATAATTCATTGTTAGCCTTTTTAAATAAAACTTCGTCTAATGCAAATGGGCTTAATAATCCTGTTGTATGGCACCTATCAGCAGCTTATTTAAATTATGCATCAAATAATTATACGCTTGCAGATGAACAATTAAAGCGCGCAGAAAATTTATGTAAAAACAACACACTTTTAAAATCACAATACCATTTAATTAGTGCATTGGGAAAAATTAAAAAAATAAAAACTATAAATGATAAAGTTGAAATTGATTTGTTGCCAGATTTAAAAGTGATTTACGCTAAAAAAACAAAAGAAGAATCTAACTTACGCTATACAAGCGCGCAAACATGGATGCGAAAATCTTTAGCAAGTCTATACATTAATAACCATGAAATTGGCAAAGCTGAACTTATTTATCCTGGCAGTTATTACAAAAACTTTGCTGATACCACACATATTATTGAAATGATAAATTATTATAACAAAGAAAAAAAATCTGATTTTGAAAATCTATTTTTTGAAAATGCCTACATTACTAATAATAATTACATAGAGCTATTAGCTATAAGATATGCTCAAATGGATATGTTAGACGCTTCCATTAATACATTTGTAAAAATGACGGAAAGTACAAAAACACTCTTAGGAAATCCATTTACAATACACATTAAAGATTGCCACGATTGCGACCATCTTGCTGTACAAAAAACAAAATATACCAGTTTAGACTTTATTAAAAAAATGAAAGAAATGAAGGAAACTGCTAATAACAAGCCAAATGAAGCCGCACAAAATTATTTTTTAATTGCAAATGGTTTTTACAATATGACTTATTTTGGAAATGCACGTGTCTTTTATGAAAATTCAGTAGACAATTCAGTAAATAATTACGATCACGAACAAGTAATTGAAGAAAATTGCAATTTGGCTTCAAAATATTATTTACTTGCCAAAGAAAAATCAACTGATAACGAATTTAAAGCCAAATGCACATTTATGGCGGCTAAATGCGAGCAAAATAAATTCTTTTTGAATATTCCTAAAGGCTACAAAGGCGATTTCAAATCTGGAATTTATTTTACATCATTGAAAAAAGAATATTCCTCAACTAAATATTATTCTGAAATAATTAAGGAGTGTGGGTATTTTAAAACATATATTAATCATAAATAGAAGTTGTAAAAACAGTAATTAGTGTTAGTTTAAAAAATTATTTCAATTTTACTTTTTTTCCTTAACGAAAAAAAGTAACAAAAAAAGTCAAGGACGAAAGCCATATTTTATTTTTTTCGCTCAAAAAACCTACCCGCAAATTGCTAAAAAATAAAATTTCACACCTTTCGTCCACGCCTACCGCACCAATACTAAGGTATGAGTTATTTAAAAGTAGGTGCCGCAAACTAATTTATTTACTCATAGCAATTTACAGCTTGAATAATACTTTTAATTGTTTTGTCAAGAGTACTATTGTTTTGAGTTCTATAAGTTGCTAAAGTAATTCTATATTGAAATTATAAATATTGTATTTAGGATACAAATACTGTATTATTTTTGATTTTTTTAATATGCTTTAATTTAATATATTCGTAAAACAAACACGTAACATATGTTTCAAAAATTAAATAAAAATAACGCTACAGAGTCTGCTTCCATAAATTTAATTGGAAATGGCACAAATATTACCGGTGACATAAAATCTAATGGAGATGTAAGAATTGATGGTATTTTACATGGAAATATTTCAATTAGTGGAAAATTAGTAGTTGGGTCAACTGGTAAAATTGAAGGGAATATTATTTGTCAAAATGCTGATATATCTGGAGAAATAAAGGGAAAAGTAAGCGTAAGTGAAATGCTAGTTTTAAAAGCCAGTGCTAAATTAGTTGGTGATATTGTAACTGGAAAAATTTCAATTGAACCAAACGCAACATTTACAGGTACTTGTAATATGGGAGCTGTTGTAAAAAATTTATCAAATGCCTCAACAGAAACAAGAGAAACCATCACAAAAACCGCTTAATTCCTACGCTAAATACAGTGGATTAGGTATACAAATGGCACTAATAATTGGCGGTGGCTGTTATGGTGGTTATAAACTAGATGAGCATTACGGCAACAAAACACCTATTTTTACAATCATTTTAAGCCTCGTTTCAATTGCTTTAGCAATGTATATTGTTTTAAAAGATTTTATTAAACCAAACAAATGAGTAAAAAATATTATTTATATCTAGTAATTGTTTGTATTGGCACTCTCTCATTATCATTCGGATTAGCGCAACAACATAACCGCTATATTGAAACTAGTCACTTTTGGATTCCAACTTTGTTTTTTTTAATAACTACAATTTTAATAAATATGCTACTAACAAGCGGCGAAAAAGATTCAAAAGAATTTGTATTTAAAACTCTAGCGATGAGCATGGGTCGTTTGCTATTATGCATGATTTTTGTATTTGTATATTCACTTATAAATAAACCACAGGCACTGGCATTTACAGTTCATTTTATGATTGCATATGTTTTTTTCACCGTTTTTGAAATTTCCTTTTTATTAAAATACGTTAAACAATCCAATTAACCATAAAATTTACCACACAGCATTTTTAACATCTTCAATCAAACAAAAACCAGTACTTTTAAATTATAAATTCTAACCTCAAATGAAAAAATCATTATTCTTATCATTAGCAATCAGCGCCAGTAGCTTTTTAAGTGCTCAAACTTTAACAAATACAAAGGGTAGCGAATATCAATTTACAGTTGTAAAAAATTTAGATGCTTCAGCTGTTCAAAATCAAAATCAAACAGGAACATGTTGGTCGTTTTCGGCACTTTCATTTTTTGAAAGTGAATTAATGCGCATGGGAAAAGGTAAAGATTTTAATTTCTCTGAAATGTTTGTTGCTCATAAAGCATATCCATTAAAGGCAGATAATTATGTACGTATGCATGGAAGAACAAATTTTGGCGAAGGAGCAGGATTCCCAGATGTAATACATGTATTAAGAAAATATGGTATGATGCCAGAAGAAGCATATACTGGTAAGAAAAACCCTAAAGACCAGCATAATCACTCAATGCTAGAAGCAACTTTGAAAGCTATTTTAGCAGTAGCTGCAGATGATAAAAACACAAAAATTGATTTTGATGCAGTGCACAATACAGTTGAAAATACTTGCGATGCTTACTTAGGAAAAATTCCTGAAAAATTTTCATACAAAGGAAAAGATTATACGCCTAAAACATATGCAGAAGCAACTGGTATAAATGCAGACGATTACATATTTATAACTTCATTTACTCACCATGATTTTTATACAAAATTTGCTTTAGAAGTTCCAGATAATTGGAATTGGGAAACAATGTACAACTTGCCATTAAACGAGTTTCAAGAAGTAATGAAAAACGCAATCAACATGGGCTATACATTTGCTTGGGCTGCAGATGTAAGTGAAAAAGGATTCCGTTTTAAAGAAGGTTTAGCAATTGTACCGCAAATTCCTTTTGCAGAAATGACAGATGAACAAAAAACTGACATGGTTAAAAAACCACAAGCTCAATTAGCAATAACTCAAGAAATGCGTCAATTAGCATTCGATAATTACGAAACACAAGATGACCATGGAATGCATATTGTTGGAATGGTTAAAGACCAAAATAATACACCTTACTACATTGTAAAAAACTCTTGGGGTAAAGATCGTAACGAATGTGATGGTTACTTTTATGCATCAGAAAGCTATGTGCTTTACAAAACTACTAGTATAATGTTACATAAAAAAGCTTTACCAGCTGCAATAGCTAAGAAATTAGGAATAGTTCAATAATTAAAATATTTCTCTACTAAAAAAGCCTGCTTGTCTAATGATTAGCAGGCTTTTTGCATTAGCAAGCTATATAACTAACAGAATTATTTAATTCTTAATAAAAAAGATTTACATTTATAATATTATAATTTTAAATTGAATCCAAAAATCATAATTATTGATGATGAGCCTTTAGTTGCAGAACTATTGGAATTGATAATACTTAAATTTTATCCAAACTCAGAAATCCACAAATTAGATGAAATATATTCTAACGTAACATTAATAAAAAATATTAATCCTGAACTGATATTTTTAGACATAAAATTAGGTAAAGAATCGGGTTTTGACTTTTTTAAATACTTTGATAAATCAAATTACAAAATTGTATTTGTTACTGCCTACGACAATTTTGCAATAGAGGCATTTAAGGTGAGAGCTTTTGATTATATTTTAAAACCTGTTTCAGAAACCACTGTTAAAAATGTATTATCAGAACTATTTGAATTGCCTGAAACCAACAAAAAAACATTTTTACTTAAGAATATTAAAAATGACATTATACTAGTAAAGTTTGAGGATGTGTTGTATATAGAAGCTGATCAATACTTATCAATTGTACACTTTAAAGATAATACCAAAATTACCACCGTTAAACAACTTGCGAAAATTCAAGAAGATTTAAACGAAGATTTTTTTAGATTACACAAATCATTGATTGTAAACCTCTCAAATACAATTGGAGTAATTGCAAAAACAAAACACTTGCAATTATGCAACAATACATTATTACCTATTGCAAAAAGAAGATATAACGAATTAATACATGTTATTCAAAACAGATAATTATAATCATATACTAATCAAATTATTTGTTATAGTTCTGTCTCTTTTCATAAGAGATATAAGTTACGCTCAAACTTTTGAAAAAATCACTAACAGTGCTTCTTACAACTTATTTGTAGAAAATAATTTTTTAACTATTTCTTCAGATAAAGGCGCAATTAAATACAATTTACAGAAAAAAAACATTGAACAAAGTAGCTTCAGTGATTA
>CALMMX010000150.1 GCA_937868545.1 uncultured Bacteroidota bacterium | reverse complement strand
AGTGTTTACAGTGATAGTTGTTGTAATTGTATTTGTACTAGGGCAACCCGAAGCACTTACTCCTCTTATCGAATAAGTGGTTGTACTTGTTGGGTTAACTGTAAAGCTAGTGCCTGTAGCGCCTGTGTTTATTAATGTGTAGGAAGAAGCGCCACTCGGTGTAATTGTTGAAATATTACCTGAGCAAATAATCGGGCTAGAAACGCTAGAAATAGCAACTGTAGGGGTTGTATTGACTGAAACACTTTGTACAGCAGTATTTGTACAACCTGCGGCACTCGTTCCTGAAAGCGTATAACTAGTTGTTGTTGTTGGACTAAATGCGCTTCCGTTTGTTACGCCACCAGTCCAAGAATATGTTGATGCTCCGCTACCAGTTAATGAAACTGTATTTCCCGAACAAACTAATGTGCTTGTTGGGGTTATCGTAAGTGTTGGCCTTGGATTTACCGTTACGGTAACTGTTCTTGCCGCACTCACACAACCAGCACTTGAAGTGGCGGTAATAGAATATACAGTAGTAGTGGTAGGACTTGCAACTACATTAGTGCCTGTTGTTGTTGATAAATTTGTATTTGGACTCCAATTATATGTGTTTTTATCTGTAAAAGATATGCTCCAATTGATAATACTTCCTACGTCGCCAGTATAATTATCTTTAGCAAATAATCGCCATACACCATTGCTTGTACAGCCACTTAATGTGTATAAAGGGTCTTCCGGTCTAAATAAACCAGTAAATGGTGGTGTTCCTGCATAAATAGATGTGCCACTTGTTGTAAAAGTTGTATTTGTATAGTTATCGCCACTTCCTCCGTTTTCTCGCGATAAAGCTATTGTATATCCGCTAGGGCAAACTAAAAATAATTCTAAATCACCATCATAGGTATGTGTTACATTTACATTTAGCGAGGTTAAACTTGAACCTGCATTTCCAGAGATGCCAGATACCGTAACAGGAGATGAGATACCAACAGTACTAGCATCAGGTATAGCAAAGCTTGTTGTATTTGAAAAAGTTTGTGTTGGATTTGCACTTACAGTTAAGGTAGCTGATGCTCCTTGACAAATTGTTGTATTTGTTATTGCTGTATTAACAGTAGAGCTAACAACTGTGATAACTTTTGAATAAACGTAAGGCGCACATCCTGCTCCTGGTGCAAAAGTATACGTTATTGTGTGTGTGCCAACTCCTGCAATTGATGGATTAAAAAAACCATGTCCGCTTGGAAGAGATGATATACATGAACCGCAGGATGCCGTAAATGAAGCAGCTCCAGTTAATGTACCAGCAGGTATAACGATAGATTGACAGGTACCATTATCAACCCAAGTTCCAAAAGTAAAAGTTGTTCCACTGGCTAAATCTATTATCGAATAAGGGACATTAGGATCTGGGGAGTCTGTTTCACAAAAATTTAAAGTATATGTATACGTTGGATTCATATAATACAATTGGTAATCAATATTTGTATTTGGATCTAATGGACCTAATGTGGTTAAGTATCCGCCTACTGATGAGTAAACATCAATTTGATAACTAGGGTTTGAAGTCGTAGTTAAGTTAATCATTATACCAGGTACTATTGGGGCTCCAAACGGTGCATTATCAGAAGCCATAATTGTAATATTTGAGGCATCACAACTAATGGTTGAGGGCATCTGTTGTTCTGATGCTAAAGTAAATCCATCGCCTGACGTAACATTAGGGCAAGTAATAGAACAATCAGAGGCAGGGCCTCCAGTTTGAGAAAATGTTATCCATCCCGCTGTACCATTATAATTAGTTATCATCACTAAAAAATATTGTCCAGGAGCAGTGGCATTTAAAGTCATCGTTTCGATAGCTGCAGAACTATAACTACAATCTTCAATATTACCAATACAGTTATGATCATCACCTAGTGTTCCAGCATCTGGTCCATCAATACAACTTCCAGTTAAGCCAGAAGAACATGCTGTTGCAAATGCAGCAGTACTGTAAGGTCCGTAAGCAATAAAATCAACATCAATATTTGGTGTTCCGCCTGGCGAGGTTGATGACTGCGTTAAACTAAACGTCATAGCACCCGCCGCAGAGGATTTAATATAAAACCAAGATGGACGTGGCGTAGATCCTAAACAACCTACTGATGGACAAGCTGCTGCTGGAATACAGGCGCCAGTTGCACCATCTGTTACATTTTGATAAGTAAACGGCGTGCCAATTGAAGTACAAAATGGTGTAGCTACGTCACAAGTAGTACCTTGTGCTAAACTTTTCTCTAAATTAAATAGAATTAAAACAGCAAGTACTAGTAATTTTTTAATATTCATGTGGTTGGATTTAAATTTGAAGAAGTGGTTAGATATAAAATTTAGTTTTGAGTTAACTTATTTTTTACAATAGGTTTCAGTATATCTAAATGTTTACGGTAATATTCATCTACTATTTGATTATAACTTTTTATGCCCATCCATTTTTCATATTTTGGAAAGTCTGATGGTAATTCGTTTAATGTAATTTGCGCTAAAAACTCTTGTGTTCTACCTTGATACGCATCGTTTTCATCTAATTGAAAGCTTTTTCCTTGAGTATCTACTGGTGTTTGAACTGTATTATTATTTTTATTTACTGATTTAGAGGCTTTAATTTTAGTTCCATTATTATTTGTAGACGTACTTTTTTTAGCAGCATCTTTTGGTTTTTCGTCAACGTGTTTTGATTTACTTTCTTGA
>CALMMX010000149.1 GCA_937868545.1 uncultured Bacteroidota bacterium | reverse complement strand
ATTTTTTTCATAAAAAATCGTTTTATTTAAACACAAGGTACAATTATAATTTGATTTTTATGTTGGAAATTGGATAAAAATTATTCAAAAAGTTCTTGGGATTCAAAAGTTGATTTGTTTTCAACTTTATCTGTTACAATAAGCTTTAAATGCACATTTACTTTAGGAGTTTGTTCATCAAAAAAACATGTGATTGTTGAGGTTTTTGCATCAAATTCTGTTATGCACCATTTATCATTTATGAACAAATTATAATCTTTAATCCCACTTAAGTTATCGTTTATTTTAAAGCTTATTTTATTTTTAAAGTTAGGTTGTTTCTTGTTTTTTATTAAAGTAATATTAGGTGGAATAGTATCATATTTATAACTAAAAATTCCAAAAGATTTTGATTCGGCAACAAGTTTGTTGTTTTCAAATTTGCCTCCAATAGAATTTTGGTTACACATCATCACAATTTTATCAGCAAAGGATTTATTTATTTTAATGGGATTAAAAGAAACTACCATTGGATGCATTAAAAAATCACTGGTACAAATAATTGAAAAGTAATCTGAATTATTTAATGATTGAATTTTAATATCACAATTTTCAACCATAGAGCCAGCCTTAATGAAAATATCAATGTTATTTTGTTTTAAATTAAAGTCTTTATTGCAAAAGGCGTTTACCTTAATTTTTGAGTCCTTATTATTGGAATTATTTTTAGATTTTACTTTAAAAATTTGTTCATTTTTATTGCCTTTTTCATCAAATACTTCAAGTTTTAAGTTATGAATTAAAGTATCAGAAAGTGTTATTATTCCTTTATTTGCAAGTGTTTTATACAAACCAATATTTTGGCAATTTGGTGCAAAACACTTTTGAATTTTTATTCCATTTTCTTTTTCCGAAAAATAATTAACGTACCTAGCATCATCAAAGCTTATATTATTTAATTGATGATTATAAATTAGTTTACCATCTAATAATACTTTAGCTTCATAAATATTGTTTTTATTGGTACTAGCATCAGCCATATCATAGCCAGAATAACCAATTGCAAAACTGTTGTCTACAAAAATCAGCTTATTTAATTCAGAATTCCCTCCCTTTTGTTTATTGTTTAATAGTATGGTTTTAGTTTGTTTAATATTATTAGAATCTAATGAATTGTAAAGTGCTAAATGTGTAAGTACTGGTTTTATGTTATCCGAAATAGTATAAAATAATAATGGATTTAATGGGATTTCCGACTTTTCTTCTCGTATTTCAAAATGCAAATGTGGCCCTGTTGAACTACCAGAATTACCTGTATAACCAATTACTTCTCCTTGTTTTACTACAATTTCATTTGGATTTAAAATAAGTTCTATTTCATTTTTTTGTTGTTCAATTTGTTTTTTCTTAACGTAAGTATCAATTTTTGATGCATATTTTTTTTGGTGAGCATATACAGAAACATATCCATTTGCATGAGTTATGTATAACACTCTGCCATAACCACCTGAACTAATTTTAATTCGACTAACGTAACCATCACTAATACTTTTAATTGGTAGATTTATTTTTGGGTCTGTACTAAAATCTAATCCTGCATGGAAATGATTAGGCCTTAATTCTCCATAATTACCAGTAACTACAGGGTTTCTTTCTAGTGGGAAAATAAATTTATTAGAAATGTTTTGCGAGAAAATAGCACTGTAAATTAGAGATGAAAAAGTGATGTATAAAAATTGAAATTTTGACATTATGGGAATATGTTTTAAGGTAAAAAGTTAATTAACAATAAGTTGTTAATGTAAAGTTAAAGTGAATAGTATTATGTAGGTTGTAATAACTTATTTTTAACCAACAGCAAACTGTTTATTTTAAATACTTTATTTTGAGTGTTTAAAATAAATTTTTTTGATTTTTTAAAACAATAAACATGAGTGTAGAAAGTATTAAATCAGAATTACAACAAGTATTAGAGAGTGATATGGCTCTTCGTAAGGAATACAATGAAGTTAAACGTTCGTTAAGTGATTATAGAAATCAGTTAATTCAACGTGATGAAGATTGTAAACGATTACAAGTGTCGATTGATGTGCTAAACACTAAATTGGTTGTAATGGAAAGAGATAACACTAATTTTAAAAGTGAGGTTTCTTCATTTAAAGATTTAAGAAATACAATTCGCGAACAATTACAAGAAAAGCAAGAAGAAATCAATGCATTGCTTTCAAAAATTGAATCTTTAGAAAATCAATTACAAACAATTTCATCTGAATACGAAAGTAAAATTGGTGATATTCAAAGTACATCTGCTCAAGAAATTTCAATTTTAAAATCTACATACGAAAGTCAAATTCAAGAATTAAAATCTAATTCTTCTTACCAACAAAATGGTATGAGAAGCGAATTAGAATCAAAAATTAATGAATTAACTTCATCTCATCAAACAGCTCAACAAGATTTAATTTCAAATTATGAGCAACAATTAGAATCGTTAAAATCTAATTATACTGCGCAAATAGAAACTCTTAAAAGTGACTCTGAATCTCAAATACAAGCATTAGCAAGTTCTAATTCGGAATCAACTTCAACACTTACTCAAAATTATGAATTAAAAATAAGTGGATTAATTGCAAATTGGGAAAAAGAAAAAGAAACGTTAACTAATTCTTACGAAACAAGAATTTCTGAATTAAGTTCAAATGTAGAATCTAGTAAATCTAATTTTGAAACAGAACTTTCTAATTCATTGCAAAGCCTAAATAGTAATTTTGAATTAAAAATTGAAGAGTTAACTAATGCTCATAATTTAGAAATTTCAAATATTGTTTCAAATTCAGAAACTGAAATTGAAAATGTAAAAGCAGAATACGAATTAAAATTATCAAATGCTGTAATCCATTCTAATACTCAAAATTCTAAATTGGCAGAAGAGTTAACTACTGTTATTAATGAGAATGAGCATTTCAAAGAAAAAATTAGAGAAATGGTTTATCATATTGATGACCAAAATACTCAAATTGAAAATTACACTAAAGCATTATCACTTAAAACAGAAGAATTAACTAATCAATTAAACTCGTTTAATCAATTAAATTCTGAGTTTGAAAGCTATAAATTAAGCCAATTATCAAGTGTTGATGAACAAGTAGGTTCATTTAGCTTAAAAATTACTGAGTTAGAAAATACTATTGCTTCAAAAAACCAAAATATAGAGGAGTTAAAAGTTATTTTAGATGAAAAAATTGCTCAAGTAACTGATTTAAGCAATAACTATTCTACTTTAGATAATACGGTAAATGAATTAAATCAAACGATAGTTTCTGAAAAAGAAAGTTTTGAGTCATTAAAAAATGAATTAGTGAATTCTCATTCTCAAGCATTGTCGCAACAAACTGTTGAGTTTAATAAATTGCTTGCAGAAAACACATCGTTAATTTCTGAAATTGATACTATAGCTGATAAGTTAGAGGCATCAGAACAAGAATTGACTTTATTAAAAGCAGAGTTAACTGAATTAAAATTTATTTCTGAAGGAAAAACTTCAGATTTAAAAGAGACGTTATCTGCTAAAAACTTTGAATTAACAAGTCTTGTAGCTAATAACTCTGCATTACAGGCAGAAATTCAAATATTGAAAACGGAATTAGAATCGAAAAATACTGAATTATCAAATTCAAGATCAAATGAAGATTTAATTAAGTCGCATGTATCTGAAATTGAAATTTTAAATTCTTCAAAAGCTGAATTAGAAAATCAATTATCAATTTATAAAAACACTGTAGCTGAATTAAATTCTAAAGTATCGGATTTAACTAATACAATTTCTGAAAATGAAACAGAAATCACAAGTTTAAAATCAACTACTAAAGTTGATGAACAAGAAGCATTTATTGATCGTTTATTTAAACAAATAGATAGTTTGTCTGATGAACGTTTAAATTTATTGAATGAAAAAGAAGAAATGACTATTCAGCTTTTAAAAATGAATGAAACAGTATCTGGTTTATCGCAACAGGTTGATTTTCAAAATGTTGATATAACGGAATTGGATAATCATAGAAAAAATGTTATCTTAGCCAAAGGTTCTAATAATGATAGTTCTGACAAAACTGTTATGAAAAAACAAATAAATGAGTTGGTGCGTGAAATTGATAAATGTATAGCTCTGTTGAGTGCTTAAAAAATAAGATAGCTTTGTTTAATGAGCGACGTTAGTGTAAAAGTAGAAATAGCTGGAGGATTTTATCCCTTAAAGGTAAAGTTAGAAGACGAAACAAACGTTAAGCAGGCAGTTGAATTAATAAATAAAAAAATTTCGGAGTTTGAAAAAACATACGGAGTTAAAGATAAAAAAGATGTGTTAGCAATGGTAACCCTTCAAATTGTAAGTGAGTTATTTAAAGAGAAAAACGCAACACAAAATGAGTTAAGCACTCTAAAGGATATATTAAATGATGTAAAAGAGCAATTGGCTCAGCATCAAATAAATATTAAAAACACAGAGAAGTAAAATTTAGAGTCATTAAAAAGACAATTAACGCACAACTAGTTTGAATAGTTCAAATTTAGTTGTGCGTTTTTTTATAAATGGTTTTTTTGGATAGTTGCCTCAAAAAAATTGTTTAGTAATAATAATAAAGTGCAACAAAAACTTAACATATGAACATAATAGCAATAATATTTATTGTAATTGCCCTTATAGCTGGGGTAGTAGCAGGGTTTGTAATTGCAAATTCTAAACTCAATAAAGGAAGTTTGAAAGAAAAAGAAAATCTTTTAAAAGAAGTAGAGGTTAAAGCAGAAGCTTTTAAACAAGAAAAAATACTTCAAGCAAAAGAGAAATTTTTACAGCTAAAAGCAGAGCACGATAAAACAGTTAATGAAAAAACACAACACATTACAACTTTAGAAAATAAGGCAAAGCAACGTGAAGGTGAATTATCAAAAAAACTAGAAGAAGTAACAAAAAAAGATAAAGAGATTGAAAGTCAACGTAATCAACTTAATTCACAAGTTGAATTATACAAAAAGAAAAGTGATGAAATAGAAAAGTCTCATCGCAAGCAAGTTGAATTATTAGAAAAAGTATCTGGCTTAAGTGCTGAAGAAGCAAAAGCGCAATTGATAGAAAGTGTTAAAGCTGAAGCTAAAACTGATGCAATGGCATTCATTAAAGATACAATGGATGAGGCTAAAATTAATGCAAATAAAGAAGCCAAAAAAATCATCATTCAATCAATTCAACGATTGGCAACTGAAACTGCAATAGAAAATTCAGTAACTGTTTTCCATATTGAAAGTGATGAAATTAAAGGAAGAATTATTGGTCGCGAAGGACGTAACATACGTGCATTAGAAGCTGCTACTGGTGTTGAGGTTATTGTAGATGATACTCCAGATGCAATTACATTGTCTTGTTTTGATTCTATTCGTAGAGAAATTTGTCGTTTATCTTTGCATCAACTAGTTACAGATGGTAGAATTCACCCTGCTCGTATCGAAGAAATTGTTGAGAAAACAAAAAAAATGATTGATGAGGAAATAGTAGAAACAGGTAAACGTACTTGTATCGACTTAGGAATTCATGGTCTTCATCCCGAATTAATTCGTATGGTAGGTCGTATGAAATACCGTTCTTCTTACGGACAAAACTTATTACAACATAGTAGAGAAGTTGCAAACCTTTGTGCTATTATGGCTAGCGAAATGGGCTTAAATCCTAAAATTGCTAAACGTGCAGGTTTATTACATGATATTGGTAAAGTGCCTGATGAAGAACCAGAATTACCACATGCAATTTTGGGTATGAAGTTGGCTGAGAAATTTAAAGAAAAACCAGAAGTATGCAATGCTATTGGAGCTCATCATGATGAAATTGAAATGAATACATTATATGCTCCAATTGTTCAAGTGTGTGATGCTATTAGTGGTGCAAGACCAGGAGCAAGACGTGAAGTTGCTGAGCAATACATGAAACGTTTAAAAGATTTAGAAGCGTTAGCATTAGGTTATGATGGAGTAGAAAAAACATACGCAATACAAGCTGGTAGAGAAGTTCGTGTTTTAGTTTCTGCTGATAAAGTGGATGATAAACAATCAGAACAATTAGCATTTGATATTTCACAAAAAATTCAAACAGAAATGACTTATCCTGGTCAAGTGAAAGTTACTGTTATTAGAGAAGTAAGAGCAACGGCTTACGCTAAATAAGATTTGATTAATTTAATTTTAAACACCTGTCAAATTTTAAAACCTGACAGGTGTTTTTATTTCTTATAAGTATTTGCTATATTTAAATATGGCATTATTATTAAAAACATTATCCTATTTATTCGTTTTTATATTTGGTATATATTTAATTATATGTGCCTATTTATATTTTAACCAAGATGAGATACTTTTTTATCCGCAACCAATTTCAAAGAAAAACGTTGCTGGTATCTTACAAAACTATCCTAGTTTTGATACACTTGGTTTAAAAATGAAGGATGGTAATATAGTTTATAGTTATATATCTAAAGATACTATAAAAAGTAAAAGACCGATAGTATTATATTTTGGTGGTAATGCAGAGGAAGTTTCGCATTTGGCTAATTATAAAAAGTATTTTCCGGATGCTATAATGGTGTTGGTAAATTATAGAGGTTATGGACTTAGTCAAGGAAAACCTGCTGAGCAAACTATGTTTAGTGATGCATTAGAAGTATATGATAACTTAGTTACAAAATCTAAGGTTGATGCAAATAATATTACTGTAATTGGTAGAAGTATTGGTACTGGTGTTGCAACTTATTTGTCTTCTCAAAGAAGGGTTAAATCAACTGTTTTATTTACGCCATATGAAAGTATGATTGATGTTGCTCAAGAAAAATATTCTTTTATTCCAATTCAATTAATTATTAAGCATCCTTTTAATTCGAAAGAATTTGCTAAACAAGTTTCAACTCCTGTTTTGGCATTAATAGCAAAGAATGATAATGTTATTCCTCCAAAACATGCTTACAATCTATTAAAACAATGGAAGGGAAAAACCAATACTTTAGAATTAGATGAAGACCATATTTCCATAATTAATAATGAAGAAGCATGGTTAAGGATAGAAAAATTTGTTATTGAAAAATAATATTGTCCACAAAAAAAGGCGACCTATAAGTCGCCTTTTTAATTTAAAT
>CALMMX010000148.1 GCA_937868545.1 uncultured Bacteroidota bacterium | reverse complement strand
TGAGAAATCATTTGATTATCAAATACAAAATCATCAGAGTTTTCGTGATAACTAATGGTTTCTAATATTTCGCGATTAAACGCTCTATAACCAGTATGGTATTCGCTTAATTTTTGATTAATTAGGATATTTTGAGTTAATGTTAAGCAACGATTGAAAATGTACTTATACATTGGCATTCCACCTTTTAGCGCACCTTTACCTAAAATACGAGAGCCAAATACCGATGGGTACAATTCATTGGCAATAATATGGCTCATACTTTGAATTAATAATGGCGTATATTGGTAATCTGGGTGTAACATAATTACAATATCAGCTCCTAATTCAAGGGCCTTATCATAACACGTTTTTTGATTTCCACCGTATCCTTTGTTTTTTTCATGTCTAATTACATGCTTTATGCCTAATTGGCGACCAACTTCAGCTGTATTATCAGTACTATGGTCATCAACCAAAACTACGTCATCCACAATATCAAATGGAATTTCGTCGTAAGTTCTCTTTAAAGTTAAAGCAGCATTATAAGCTGGCAATACAACAACAATTTTTTTACCTTTAATCATAGTTTACAAAAATAACAAAGTTTAGATATTTTGGCTAATCCTTTAAAAATTAAAAGTTATTTTTAGGCTTTATTTTGAAATTAAAGAAATTACATATTTTTTTATTAAAAGCGTATTTACCACCGTTTTTTTTAACCCTATTTATAGGAATGTTTGCTTTTTTCTTAATTCATGTATTTACATACATGGATGAAATAATAGGCAAAGGCATGGGAACATGGGTTTTAACTCAATTTTTCACCTATTCTTTTATTTCCTTTTTACCTGCTGCAATGCCACTGGCTGTATTACTTTCGTCAATTATGACATTTGGCAGCCTAGCTGAAAATTATGAATTAGCTGCTATGAAGTCCTCTGGCTTATCACTTTTTAGGATTATTAGACCAATTTTTGTTTTTATTTTGTTTTTGGCTGGATTTACTTTCCTTTTTAACAATTTCATACTGCCTCAAATTATGTTAAATTCGGCAAGCTTGTTATATGATATTAGGCAAGCTAAACCAACATTGAGCATTAAGGAAGGTATTTTTTACAATCAATTGGAAGGATACAGTATTAAAGTGGCTCACAAAAGTCCAGATGGCAAAACATTGTATGATGTAAGTATTTATGATCATAAAGATGGTTTGGGTAATAATATACAGTTATATGCAGATAGTGGTTATATGAAAACTTCGGCAGACACTAACTATTTGCAAATTCAACTTAATAGTGGTGCTAGGTACGAAGATATTGTTAAGGAAGAATCTAATAAACGTACAAGGCCTTTAATGCAACTGCTATATGATCAACTCAATGTGAATATCGATATGAGTGATTTTAAAATGAAACGCACCGAAAAGGAATTGTTTAAAGGCCATCATGAAATGATGAATATTTGGCAAATTAATAATGAAATAGATACGTTTAATGTTGAAATTGCAAAACGCCAAACAAATTTAAAAAATCAGTTTAATAATTATTTTTTAACTAATACAATTAGAACAATTTCAAGCAAAAAGGAGCACCGAAATTTAAGAGCATTTTATGAATCGTTAAATCAGGATGAATTTAAACGTAGTGTTGAAAATGCGCAAAATTTAGTTAGAAGTTCAAGTGGTTATGTAGATTCTGTTAATGAAGATATTAATGGTAAAGAGTATTCTATTTTAGATTATAATTTAGGTTGGCATAAAAAAATAAACGTTTCGTTTGCATGCATAGTACTGTTTTTTGTTGGCGCTTCATTAGGCGCAATTATTAAAAAAGGCGGAATGGGTTTGCCAGTTGTGGTGGCTGTAGTCTTCTTTTTATTGTATTATGTTGTTTCAATTATATATGAGCGTATGGTGATAGAAGAAGTTTATAATGTGGTTTTTGGAAGTTGGTTCCCATTACTTTTATTTTTGCCATTAGGAATTTATTTAACGTACAAAGCAGCTAAAGATTCAGCTTTATTTGATATTACGGTTTATACTGATCCTATAAAAAAATTGTTTTCTAAAAAAGTATCTTAAGAATGAAAATTTTGCAACTTTGTAATAAAGCGCCATTTCCAGCTAATGATGGGAGTTCAATAGCAATTACAAATTTGGCGCTTGGTTTAGCAGATAATAATGTAGAGTTGTATTTACTTTCTATTAATACAAAAAAGCATTTTAAACCTGATGAAAATGTTTCAGATAATTTTAAAACAAAAACACATTATAAATCGGTATACAAAGATACCAACACTAGTGTTTTTGGAGCATTAGTAAATTTATTTTCAAATCAATCTTATTTTGTAAGTAGGTTTTATTTTACTGAATATGAAAATGCTTTAATTGATTTATTAAAAGTGCATACGTTTGATATTATTCAGTTAGAAGGTGTATTTATGGCTTCTTACATTACTACAATAAAAAAATATAGTTCAGCTAAAATCACATTACGATCTCATAATATTGAACATCAAATTTGGGATAGATTATTATCCCAAGAAAAAAATATTTTGAAGAAGAAATATTTATCTATTCAAAATAAGAGATTAAAACGTTTTGAATTAAATACCTTTGAAAGGTGTGATGCTATTGTAACTATAACCAATGAGGATAAAAAGAATATTCAAAAATTGTTTCCTCATAAAAAAATTGAAACCTGTTTAACAGGTATTAGTTTAATTGAATACAAGAAAGTTTCAGTTCCAGTAAAACATAACACACTGTTTCATTTTGCTGCAATGGATTGGATGCCGAATGTTGAAGCGGTTAACTGGTTATTAGAAAAAGTTTGGATACATGTAATTAATGAATTTCCTGATGCACAATTGGTTATTGCAGGCAGAGGAATGCCAGAAAATATTAAGCATCTTCAATCAAAAAATATTAGCGTTATAGAACATGTTGAAAGCTCTTTTGAATTTTATACAACTTATGATATTATGTTAGTGCCATTATGGAGTGGAAGTGGCTTAAGAATTAAGCTTGTTGAAGGATTAGCTTATGGGAAAGCTATTGTTACAACTACAATTGGTGCTGAAGGAATTCCATATGAAAAAAATAAGCATTTATTAATAGCTGATACTGATATTGAATTTGCTGAGGCAATAAAAACTCTTTTAAGAAATGAAGTTTTAAAAATCAATCTTCAAAATAATGCAAGAGATTTAGCTGAACAAAATTTTGATTATAAAAAAATTGCCAGCAAATTAATTGAGTTTTATAATACTCTACTCAAATCTTAAACTTTCAATTGGGTCGAGTAGGGATGCCCTTTTTGCTGGTAAATAGCCACTTATAAGTCCTACAACCATACACACAATAAATCCTGTTATAATCCAAAACCAAGGCATAAAAAAGCTTGAACCTAACATGAGTGATATAGCATTTGCTGCAATTATTCCCATTAATATTCCAAAAAAGCCACCAAGTAAACAAATAACAATACTTTCAATTAAGAATTGAGTTTTTATAGTTTGTGCAGTAGCTCCTAATGCTTTTCTAATTCCTATTTCTCTAGTTCTTTCGGTTACAGATACTAACATAATATTCATTAATCCAATAGATGCACCAATTAGCGTTATAATGCCAATTATTATTGCTCCCATAGATGCATTACTCATTAACCCTATTAAAATATTAGCTAAATTATCTGCTTTAGTAATTTCAAAATTATCATCCTCACCTAACGGTACTCTCCTTATTTTTCTGAACACACCTGTTGCTTCGCCTAAAGCTAAATTTAACAAAGCAGTATTTTGTGCTAAAACACTAATTGTAAAACTCATGTCTTTAGTACTAAAATATTGTCGAGCATTTGTTAAAGGAATAATGCACACTTTATCTCCTCCAAATCCCATGCTGTTTCCTTTACTAGCCAAAACTCCAATTACTCGGTACTTGCCACTACCAATGGTTATCATTTTATCAATAGCTTTTTGCCTACCTTTAAATAAATCAAACTCTACGTCTTTACCAATAATTACAAGGTGTGTGCCCATTGTAATTTCTTGTGGTGAAAAATTTCTACCTTTTTCTAATTCATACCCACTAGTAGCTAAATAGTTTTCGTCGCCACCAAACACTTGTATATTAGGATTTGTTTTTTCGGTTTCAAATTTTATACGAGCGCTAAAAGATGCCATTGTTGAAACAGCTGTAGTAACAGGGAATTCAAATTCATTTTTAAATCTAATGGCTTCTTTGTAGGTTATGGATTCAAATTTTTTGCCTCTTTTACCATGTCTGCCAATTTTTACAGCAACATCTTTATTTCTAATAGTAAAGGAGTTTGCTCCCATACTGGTAAAATTACTGTTAATAGAACCCTTCATAGCATCTATAGCTGATGATATGCCTACAAGTGCAGTTATACCAATAAAAATAATAAGCATCGTTAAGAGTGCTCTTAACTTATTTCCTTTTAAAGAATCAGTAGCAACTTTAATATTTTCAGAAAGCATTAATGCCATAATGTAAATATACTAATTTGAAATGCCCTTTTATTTAATTATCCAAAAAAGGAAAATACCTATTGTAAGCGGGATTTTAAACGTTTGAATTTCAAAAATTAGAATTTAATTTTAGTTTGTTTAAAATTGTTGGGATAAAAAAAAGACCATTCAATTGAATGGTCTTTTTTTTAGTAATTGAAAATTACAATTATTTTACTTGATCAACAACAGCCTTAAAAGCTTCTGGATGATTCATAGCTAAATCTGCTAAAACTTTACGGTTTAATCCGATGTTTTTTGCATTTACTTTACCAATAAATTCGCTGTAGCTCATACCGTATTGACGAACACCTGCATTGATACGTTGTATCCACAAGCTACGCATAGTACGTTTTTTGTTTTTACGATCGCGGTAAGCGTAAGTTAAACCTTTTTCTAAGGTATTTTTGGCGATTGTCCAAACATTACCTCTTGCACCCCAATAACCTTTGGTTAAAGCTAGGATTTTCTTTCTGCGAGCTCTACTCGCAACGTGATTGACTGAACGTGGCATTTCTTTTTAATTTTTTGATTTTACGTGGCTAATTTTTAGCACTTTTAAAACGTAGTTTCTGGTTAATTGAATAACCTTTGTACCGGGTAATGTAAAGATTACATTGCTAATAAAAACTTGATGTTATTCGTATCACGCTTATGAACTAAGCCTGATTTCGTTAACGCACGTTTTCCTTTAGTTGTTTTCTTAGTCAAGATATGACTTTTGAAAGCATGTTTTCTTTTGATTTTGCCGGTCCCAGTTACAGAGAATCTCTTCTTTGCACTAGAGTTTGTTTTCATTTTTGGCATTTTTCGTTATTTATTTTATTTGTTAGTACTCTTTCTTATTTTACTTTTTTAGGCGCTAAAACCATCAACATTTTTTTACCTTCTAAAACTGGTAATTGTTCAGCTTTACCCCATTCTTCAAGTTCAGAAGCAAAACGTAATAATAAAATGGTTCCTTGTTCTTTAAAAACAATTTCTCGTCCTCTAAAAAACACAAACGCTTTTACCTTACTTCCATCTTGCAAAAATTTCATAGCGTGATTCTTTTTAAATAGAAAATCATGCTCATCAGTATGTGGACCAAAACGTATATCTTTTACCACAACTTTAGAAGCTTTTGCTTTTACTTCTTTAGCTTTTTTCTTTAACTCGTATAAATACTTACCGTAATCAATAATTTTACAAACTGGTGGATCAACGTTTGGAGCAATTTCGACTAAATCTACACCTAATTCTTCAGCCATTTTAATAGCTTCATCAATAGTATAAACTCCAGCTTCAATATCATCACCAACTACACGCACTTTAGGCGTATTTCGTATGTTTTTATTTATACGATGTTGTTCTTCTTTAACACCTGGTCTTTTAAAGCCTTCTCTTAATCCTTTTGGTCTTTTATATACTGGCGCTTGCCCAGTAGCATTTTCACCCGGTTTTACAGGACCAGTGTTTTTGTTATTGTTGTTTATTGGTTTTTTAAATACGCTAATAATGACCTCCGCTTCTAATTGTTATTAAATTATTTTTCTATACTTTTTAATTTAAAGTCGTTTTCTATTGTTGTTTGTATCAATTTTGCAAAGTCTTCAATGGTTAATGTTCCAATGTCTCCTTTACCATGTTCACGAACAGCAACTGTTCCTTCTTCCGCTTCTTTTTCGCCAACTACAAGCATAAACGGTATTTTGTTTACCTCGTTATCGCGAATTTTCTTACCTATTTTTTCGTTTCTATCGTCAACAAGACCGCGAATATCGTAATTATTTAGTAATTCTGAAACTTTTTTTGCGTAATCGTTATATTTTTCGCTAATAGGTAAAATTGCAAATTGATTTGGAGTTAACCATAATGGGAAATTACCTCCACAATGTTCTATTAAAACTGCAATAAATCGTTCCAATGAACCAAATGGCGCACGGTGAATCATCACAGGACGGTGTTTATGGTTGTCTGAACCTGTATATTCTAGTTCAAAACGCTCTGGTAAATTGTAATCCACCTGAATGGTTCCTAATTGCCATCTGCGTCCAATGGCATCTTTAACCATAAAGTCTAATTTTGGACCATAAAAAGCCGCTTCACCAGTTTCAACTACTGTGCGTAGCCCTTTTTCGGCAGCTGATTCAATAATTGCTTGTTCGGCTAAATTCCAATTAGCATCAGTTCCAATATATTTTGTTTTATTTTCTGGATCTCTTAAAGAAACTTGAGCTGTATAATCTTTAAAGTCAAGAGCATTAAATACATAAAGTACTAAATCAATTACTTTTTCAAACTCTTCTTTTACTTGATCAGGACGAACAAATAAATGCGCATCATCTTGAGTAAAGCCACGCACACGTGTTAAGCCATGTAATTCTCCTTTTTGCTCATAACGATAAACTGTACCAAACTCAGCGTAACGCACTGGTAAATCTTTATATGATTTTGGAGATGATTTGTAAATTTCGCAATGGTGAGGGCAGTTCATTGGTTTTAAGAAAAACTCTTCACCTTCATGTGGTGTTTTAATAGGTTGGAATGAATCTGCACCATATTTTTCGTAATGCCCAGAACAAACATATAATTCCTTTTGCCCTATATGTGGCGTAACTACTGGTAAATAACCAGCTTTTAATTGTGCTTTTTGTAAAAACTGGATTAAACGCTCACGCAACATAGCACCTTTAGGTAACCATAATGGTAAACCAGCACCTACTTTTTCCGAAAAAGTAAATAATTCTAATTCTTTCCCAAGCTTACGGTGATCACGTTTTTTTGCTTCCTCTAATAAAACTAAATATTCTTTTAATTCTTTATCTTTAGGAAACGCAATGCCGTAAATACGAGTTAACATTTTATTTTTTTCATCGCCTTTCCAGTAAGCTCCAGCTATATTTAAAACCTTAACAGCTTTAATAAATCCAGTATTTGGGATATGTGGTCCGCGACATAAATCAGTAAAATTACCTTGTGTGTACAAAGAAATATTTCCGTCTTCTAAGCGTTCTAATAAATCAAGTTTATAATGATCGCCTTTTTCAGTAAAATAAGTAATTGCATCAGCTTTGCTAATTTCTTTACGAATGTAAGTGCTGTTTAAACGGGCTAGTTCAAGCATTTTTGCTTCAATTTTTTCAAAATCAGCAGGAGAAAGTGTTTCGCCATTTAAATCTACATCGTAATAAAAACCATTTTCTAATGGTGGACCAACCCAAAATTTCACATTTGGATAAAGTGCTTCTAAAGCTTCTGCTAATAAGTGTGCAGACGAATGCCATAAGGTGTTTTTTCCTTCATCATCGTTCCACGTTAATAAACTTACGCTGCTATCTTCTGTAATAGCTTTACTTGCGTCTACAACTTCATTGTTAACTTTTGCTGCTAAAACATTGCGGGCTAAACCTTCGCTAATGCTCAATGCTACTTGCATTGAAGTAGTTCCTTTTTCGTATTCACGAATTGAACCGTCTGGTAATGTAATTTTTATCATATTTTTCCCCACTTACAACGTGGGCTATTAAATTTAGGGTAACAAAGATAATGTAATTACTGAATATGCATGAGATTTTTTTTAAACTGTTGAAAAAGTGGGAAAATGTAGTTACATTACACTGTCTGTCTTATCAGGCCAAAAGCCATGGAAAAAGACTTTGAAGATTTGATTGTCAGTTTAATAGCAAATAATATTGGTGAATCTAATAATTTGTTAAGCGCGAATTTGTCGAAACACTTAAAATTAAATTTATTAAAGTTATATGATTCTAAAAGTTTAAGGCCTGCAGGTATTGGCAATTTAGAGATACTTAATTACAATAAATTGATACGAAGCGATACTATTTATTGGCTAGATAAAAAGCACAATGATTTATATGAAAATGCCTATTTTAAGATTATAGAGGATTTTATTAGGTATTTGAATATGACGTGTTATACGGGGATTTCAGATTACGAATTTCATTATTCACTTTATGAAGTTGGGAGTTTTTATAAGAAGCATATTGATCAATTTCAAAATGATGGTAATAGGCAATATTCAGTAATTAGTTACTTAAATGAAGATTGGAAACTTGGAGATGGTGGTGAATTAATGATTAATAATAACAATGAAGATCAATTAATTTCGCCATTAAATATGAAAACTGTATTATTTAAAAGTAATGAGTTGGAACATGAAGTATTAATTACTAATAAACGACGAATGAGTGTAACTGGATGGCTTAAATCAACCTGATATTAGTTGTTTTCAGAAAGAAATTGAATTAGAAAATCATTCAAATTGTTAATGGCAAGTTCCATTTTCCATTTACTTTTATCTCGCTTTTCAACATAGTTTGAGATAGCTCGAATTTGCAAAAACTGTTTCGTTGCTGAGCAGCCTGCAAAAAAAGCTGCACCTTCCATGCTTTCAATATCACGATTATAAATGTTTTTAATTTTTTGTATGCTTAATTCATTACCATGAATAGTATTTACTGTTATACCTTTTACTTTTTTTAGTGAGTTTATATGCGTGTTTGAACTATTAAAATTACTAGTAAATTGGTGTGTTGAGCCTAATTTTAGTTTATCATAAGTAATAAAGTCTTCACCATCTTCAGCCCCCATTTCACTTAAAACATCATTCGTAATATTTACAAGTTCACCTAATTCTAATAATTTATCAAAAGATCCACAAACGCCTACATTTAAAGCTAAATCAAATGGTGTTAAAGAATACCTTCCTACCATTAAGGCAGTATTTACCATGCCAACACCTGTAATTAAAACATTAATTTCTTTGTTGCTAGGTTGCTTTAAAGGCAAATTCATTCCTAAAACCGGATTTTTTATTTCTAAATAATCAAGCAATGGTTGTATTTCGAAAGGAGTTGCAGATACTATAAGAATATGTTTCATTTTTATTTGTATTTTTACCCTGTTAATTTACTATGATTTATATTACCCGCAAAGAACATTTTAATGCCGCCCACAAATTATTTAATTCGGCATGGGATGAAGAAAAAAATGATGCTGTATTTGGCAAATGTGCAAATAAAAATTGGCATGGACATAATTATGATTTGTTTGTTACTGTTAAAGGTGAAATAAATCCTGATACAGGTTTTGTTGTTAATTTAAAAGACCTAAGTAAATTAATTAAGGTTGATGTGGTTGAGGTTTTAGATCATAAAAACTTAAATTTAGATGTTAAGAGTATGTATGAAATGCCTTCAACAGAAAATGTAGCTATATTTATTTGGGACATATTATCACCAAAAATTAAAGCTATGGGTGCAGAATTACATTGTATAAAGTTATTTGAAACTGAAAGTAATTACGTAGAATATTACGGTTAATAAACAATTACTAAAATCTAGTGTTTATTAATAAAAACTAAAATTATGCTAAACGAAGAATTTGAACACGAAATACACGGATATAAAAAAGTAGATCAGTATAATGATAAACTTGTTGATTCTATATCTGATATGTATAAAAACATATTAAGTGATGTTGGCGAAAACTCTGAAAGAGAGGGGCTTCTTAAAACTCCTGTTAGAGCTGCAAAAGCAATGCAATTTTTAACCCAAGGTTATGATTTAAATCCTGCTGAAATATTACGTTCAGCAATGTTTAAAGAGGATTATAGCCAAATGGTAATTGTTAAAGATATTGAGGTTTATAGCTTATGCGAACATCATTTATTGCCTTTTTTTGGTAAAGCTCATATTGCTTATATTCCTAACGGACAAATAGTTGGATTAAGTAAATTGCCAAGAGTTGTTGATGCATTTGCCCGTAGATTGCAAGTTCAAGAAAGATTGACTAATGAAGTAAGAGATTGTATTCAGGATACACTTAATCCTTTAGGTGTAGCAGTAGTAATTGAATGTTCTCATTTATGCATGCAAATGCGTGGTGTTCAAAAACAGAATAGTGCTACCACTACTTCTGCTTTTAGTGGTGCGTTTTTAAAGGATGTTACTCGCAAAGAATTTATAAGTTTAATAGGAATGAATTTGCATTAATTTGCGCTTTTATTTTAATTTAAATATTTTCGAAAAAATGAGGTTTATAGCCATTTATTTTTTTTATTTGTACAACAATAAAAACTATAAACTATGTACGGGTCATTTCAAAATCATTTGCAAACTCAATTAACTGAGATAGAATCTAACGGATTATTTAAAAAAGAGCGAATTATAACAACCCCACAAGGTGCTTCGGTTAAAGTTAATAATGGCGATGAAGTAATTATTTTTTGTGCAAATAATTATTTAGGATTGTCTTCTCACCCAAAGGTAATTGAAGGTGCTAAAAAAGCTTTGGATACTCATGGTTATGGAATGTCATCAGTAAGGTTTATATGTGGAACTCAAGATATTCATAAAACATTAGAAAAAAAGATTGCTACATTTTTAGGTCAAGAAGATACAATTTTATATGCAGCTGCTTTTGATGCAAATGGAGGTGTTTTTGAACCATTATTTGGTGAAGAAGATGCAATTATATCAGATGAATTAAATCATGCTTCAATTATTGATGGCGTGCGTTTATGCAAAGCGCAGCGCTACCGTTATAAAAATTGCGACATGGCAGATTTAGAAGAACAGCTAATTAAAGCACAGGCTCAGCGTTACCGCATTATTGTTACTGATGGTGTATTTAGTATGGATGGTTTTGTAGCCCCATTAGATAAGATATGTGATTTAGCAGATAAATACAATGCAATGGTAATGGTGGATGAGTGTCATGCATCTGGTTTTATTGGCAAAACAGGTAGAGGTACTATTGAATTAAAAAATGTAATAGATCGTGTCGATATTATTACAGGAACATTAGGAAAAGCATTAGGTGGAGCTATGGGCGGCTTTACATCTGGTAAGAAAGAAATAATAGAGCTATTACGTCAACGTTCTCGCCCTTATTTATTTTCAAACTCTTTAGCACCTGCAATTGTTGGAGCAAGCATAGCTGTGCTTGATTTATTAAGTGAAACTACCGAATTGCGAGATCAATTAGAATGGAATATTAATTACTTTAAAAAAGGCTTAAAACAAATAGGTTTAGAATTTAAAGACGGAGACTCTGCGATTGTCCCAGTAATGTTATACGATGCAAAATTATCACAAGTATTTGCCGATAAATTATTACAAGAAGGTATTTATGTAATTGGGTTCTTTTTTCCAGTTGTTGCTAAAGGCCAAGCACGTATTAGAGTACAACTTTCTGCGGCTCATACTCAAGCGCATTTAGATAAAGCTTTAGCTGCTTTTGAAAAA
>CALMMX010000147.1 GCA_937868545.1 uncultured Bacteroidota bacterium | reverse complement strand
CTATATTGGTTTTGAAGATATTGTTAAACTGGCAGAAGAAACCAAAGAGCCTGAAAAAAATATTCCACGTGCTTTATTTATTGCAAGTGCCATTGTTTTTATTGTTTATACCTTGGTGGCACTCTGCTCAGTAAGTGCACTTTCTTATGAAGAACTAGGAAACTCCTCAAGCCCTTTAGCCGATATTATTCAAAAAAAGCATGGTAAAACTGGTGTTATTATTATTTCTATCATTGCCTTATTTGCCACATCAAACACCATACTTTCAAATATGTTAGGCAGCTCCAGAGTGATACTTACTATGGCTAAAGAAACAACTTTTTTTAAGTACTTTGCTTATGTTTCTTCAAAGCGTAAAACACCAGTAGCAGCGCTTATTTTAATCTTAATTGTGATGAGTACATTTACATTGATAGGTGAGATAGAAACCATTGCACGCATAGCCACAATTTTTATTTTTATCACCTTTATCATTGTTAATTTTGCAGTCATTGCCTTGCGTGTTAAAGAGAAAGAAATGACAAGACCTTTTCGTATTCCATTAAACATAAGAAATATACCAGTGATTAGTGTTGTGGGTATACTTATTACAGCTATTTTGTTGGGTTACACAATTTATACTTTGTTGTAAATACCTATGGTATAATATTTAGTTTACTTTGGATCTTTAAGACCATTAATTTCCATTACTAATGAAAACACTTGTTGTTTTGCACGCTTTTCAATTTCCTTTGCCATTCTGTCTTGCTCTAGTTCCAGAGTAGACGCTGATGCCAAGCCATTTACGTTGGGCTTAATGCAGGTAATAAATACATCAAAGCTCTTTCCCATGCGATTCCTTCTCTGGAACGAGAATATCTATAAATTTGCATTTTTAACGCAATAAAACAGATTCTATTACTTTTGCTTAAAGGGTAGTGATAAATATCGAATTGAAAATATGGAGATTAAAACATACTACTCAATTAACAAGAAACAAAAGTAAAATGGAAGATACCAAAATAATTATTTATCAAACCGAAGATGGAAACACAAAAATAGAAACCCGTTTGGAGGATGAAACCGTTTGGTTAACTATTGACCAAATGGCTGAACTTTTTCAAAAATCACGTTCCACTGTAAATGAGCATATTTTAAATATATACGAAGAAAAAGAGCTTGATAATGAACAGTCTATGAGAAAAATCGGAAATTCCGATTTTTCTAAGAAACCTACCAATGATTATAATCTTGATGTGATAATTTCTGTTGGCTACCGTGTAAAAAGCCAGCAAGGAACAAAATTTCGCCAGTGGGCAACAGCAAGGTTAAGAGAGTACATTGTGAAGGGATTTGCAATGAACGATGATTTGCTTAAGCAAGCAGGCGGAGGAAATTATTTCGAAGAATTATTAGCACGTATACGTGATATACGTTCTTCTGAAAAAGTATTTTGGATAAAGGTATTAGATATTTATGCCACCAGTATTGATTACGACCCAAGGTTAGAAATATCAATAGAGTTTTTTCAAACTGTACAAAATAAAATGCACTGGGCAGCACACGGACATACAGCTGCAGAAATTATTTATCAACGCATTGATGCAAAAAAGTTTAATCTTGGCCTCACCCATATTAAAGGAAGCAAACCAACAAAACAGGAAACAGAAATTGCTAAAAACTATTTGAATGAAACTGAACTGAATGTATTGAATAGAATGGTAACAGCTTACCTAGAGTTGGCCGAATTACAGGCACTGAATCGTAAGCCAATGTATATGAAGGATTGGATTGAAAGATTAGACGATTTTGTAAGAATGACAGGGAATAATATTTTGCAAAATGCAGGAACAGTGAGTCATGCACAGGCATTAAAAAAAGCTAGTGTCGAGTATGAAAAATACAAAGAGAAAACCAAAAATGATTTATCTGAAGGAGAAAAAGATTTCATAAAACAAATAGAAAATACTTCGAAAAAGCTAAATTTAAAAAACCCTAAAAAGTAATTCCGATGTTGCTCTGTGCTGACGCCAAAAAATAACGGTGAGCTTAGTGCCTTTGCACCTACGAAAACCAAAGCCCAACTGAAAAATTTTTAGTTACTTGCCCTGTAATAAAGGACTAATAATGCCTCTTCGAATGTCCATTCCCCTGTATCTTTGCAATATCAATGGTTATTGATAAAAGCTGGTCTTTTATTCCATTGTTAATTTCCTTTGTTTTATTGTTTTGTTCTTCTTGTATGAGATTAAGCAAATTTACTTGCTGAAAGGTTAATTGTTTCTTGATGTTGCTTATTTCATCTACCGTTATTTTCCTATCAGTAATATCACTAAAATAACAGGCGCAACAAATAATTTCATTGTATTTGTAAATGGGATGATAGGCTATTTCCATCCATAACTCAAATGGATTTGGCACATATACAATTTCTTTTGTAGATGCACCAGTAAAAGCCTTTTCGCAATTACTTTTGAAACTGTTTATAGGTAATAAAGAATAGTTTAGGTATTGTATATTATTTCCTTTTAAAATAGCTTTGCCTGTAATGTTTTCTATTAAGGCATTTAAAGTATGATTAGAACTGATAAAATTAAAATCTTTATCAACACACCACATTAAGTTAAGTGAGTTGCTCCAAGGGCTTTTTGATGTATAGCTCATGATTACTTTTTTTAAAATTTAGGATACTTAAACCAACACATTATCTAAAGCATAGCGTGTTAAGGCTGCATTGTTTTTTAGTTGTAGTTTTTCTAAAATCCTAGCGCGGTAGGTGCTAATAGTGTTTACACAAAGTGAAAGTTCTACACCAATTTCAGAAACTGTTTTGCCTGAACCTATTAATTCAAGCACCTGTAATTCGCGGTCAGAAAGGTTTTCGTGCGAAGGTGTATCACCATTGTTGTCCATCGATTCGGCCAACTTATCGGCTGTGGCATTTGAAATATATTTGCGTCCTGTCATTACTTTGTGTACCGCTTTTATTAATTCATCGGTGGCAGCATCTTTATTTACAAAACCAGAAGCACCTGCTTTTAAAACGCGCAGCGCGTATTGATCTTCGGGATGCATACTCAACATTAAAATTGGTGCTTTTATGCCATCTTCGCGCATTTGTTTAAGTGTTTCTAAACCACTTCGGCCAGGCATTGATATATCTAATAGTATTAAATCCCAATAAATTTTTCTTGATTTATTAATGGTATCTATACTGTTACTGGCTTCACCTAGCTCTAACTCAGTAAATTCATCTTTTAAAATGTTGGCTAATCCTTTGCGCACTATGGCATGGTCATCGGCTATCAAAATTTTCATAATATGGCTTGTGTTTTCTTTGTTTTTGTTGGATACAAAGGAATACATACACCATCTGTAAAAATATAGTGTGATTGATGAAGGATTTGTGGTTGTTGCAACTACAAAAAGAAATTGAATCCTTGTTATATATTAAAGATTTAATTTTATATAAGTTTTGGGATGTATTAAAAAAGCATTGTAAATAATTAGCATAATTGCAGGTTGGCGAGGACACCAACCTGTGACAAAAAATTCAACGTCATTGCGGCCATGAGCCGCACCACGAAGTAGCATCAACACCAATAAATAACAAAAAGTTAATAATCATACAATTACAAATCACGCATAGAAAACACAATGGAAGATTGCGGGTCGAGCCCCATAGCC
>CALMMX010000146.1 GCA_937868545.1 uncultured Bacteroidota bacterium | reverse complement strand
TGATTTTCCATCCTTTTAGTTGTTTGGGTGACAACCTATTTCAGGACGAGAGAAATCCACAAAAAAAGCCTGTTACAAAATTGTAACAGGCTTTTTTAATATATAATATTTTAAACTCTTATAAACCTAAAAGAATTTCTTCAGGTACTTTTCCTCCAAATAACATACGTGAAGGGTTTTCTAACATTTCTTTTACTTTAACTAAGAATCCTACGCTTTCTCTTCCATCAATAATTCTATGGTCGTAACTTAATGCAACATACATCATAGGACGAATTACTACCTGTCCGTTAACAGCCATTGGTCTATCAACTACGTTATGCATACCTAAAATAGCACTTTGTGGAGGATTAATAATTGGCGTACTCATCATACTACCAAATACTCCACCGTTAGTGATTGTAAAAGTACCACCAGTCATATCTTCAATAGTTAATTTTCCATCACGCGCTTTTACAGCTAAATCTTTTATTCCACTTTCAATTTGAGCTAAGCTCATTAATTCAGCATTACGTAAAACTGGCACCATTAAACCTTTTGGTGCACTAACAGCAATTCCAATATCGCAATATTTATTATAAACTAATTCTTCACCATCAATCATCCCATTCACAGCAGGATAATGATATAATGCTTCGGTTACAGCTTTAGTAAAGAAACTCATGAAGCCAATATTTGTACCGTATACTTCTTTAAATTTATCTTTATACTTAGCTCTAATAGCGTAAATGGCACTCATATCAACTTCATTAAAAGTAGTTAACATTGCAGTTTCATTTTTTACGGCAACTAAACGTTTAGCAACAGTTTTACGAAGTGAAGTCATTTTAGTACGATCTTTATCTCTTCCACCTTTCCATGAATTAGATAACACTTCGTTAACTGTAGGAAGACCGTTTGATAATGCGGCTAAAACATCTTGCTTAGTAATTCTACCATCTTTACCAGTTCCATTTATTTGACTTGATTTAATATTATTTTCTGCCATAATTTTTGCAGCAGAAACACTTGGCGTTCCAGTAGCATAATTGGCAGAAGTTGTTGAAGCTGGTGTTACAACTGGGGCAGCTTCCTTCTTAACTTCAACTTTTGCTTCAGTTTTTGGAGCTTCAGTTTTTGCTTCTGGCTTAAATGAAGTGTCAATTTTTACAACAACTTGTCCAACTTTAACAGTATCACCTTCTGCAGCTAAAACTTCTATTTTACCACTTTCTTCAGCATTAAGAGTTAAAGTAGCCTTATCAGAATCAATTTCAGCTAATACATCATCTTTTTCAACTATATCACCAGTATTTTTTACCCAACGAGCAATTACTACTTCAGTTATTGATTCACCTGGACTCGGTACTTTTAATTCTACTATTGCCATACTATTATATTTTATTAAAAAAATTGAACTGTTTTATTGAGGTGTAAATTTATAAATATTAAATAGATTAACAATGTATTAAATGACATTATAATTCATAAAAAAACCTCAGTATTACTGAGGTTTTTTTATGAAAACTAATCACGTCTTCCAAACAATCTTAACAAAGCTAAGAATAAATTTATGAATGCAAGATATAAGCTTAAAGCTCCCATTACTCCCATTTTTTTATAATCAGTACTTCCATCACTTTGGTTAGAAAGTTCTTTTATTTGTTGAACATGGAATGCAGTTAAGCCTGTAAAAATTACAACAACAGCAGCACTAATTAATGTTGACATCATTGAGTTTTGAAGAAATATGTTTACTAACGAAACTAAAATAACTCCCATTAAACCTATTCTTAAATAAAATCCCATTTTTGTTAAATCAGCCTTAGTGGTGTAACCTAAAACAGCCATTAAACCGAACAATCCAGCAGTTCCACCAAAAATATATCCAATAGAATCAATCTTGTAAATCTTAAAAATTACGCTAAAACTAATACCATTAACTGCAGCATAACCAAAGAACAGCATCATTAATACAGGAAATGACAATTTATTAAAAGCAAAATTCATTACTAAAACTAAAACTAAAGGCAAAAACATTGTAATCCAAGCAAAAACAGATAGTTTTGTTTCTACACCATTATTTGTATAAAGTAAATTCTCTAATTGAGGTTGAAATGCAAATAACATTGAGCAAACTGTAGTTATTATCAATGCTAAAAACATCCATGTAAACACTGAAGCAAACAATGTTCTTTCATTAACAATTGTTGCATTTTCAATATTATTTAAATTTGTATTTCTAAAATTATTTTCCATTTTATTTCTTTTTTATGATACAAAGATACTACATAAAACAGGCTATATACTGTAAAAAATAGTTAAATCTTTAACATCATTTGTAACATAAACAAACGTGGTGCTCCAATTGCTCCTGGCCTACTCGAATACTCTTCGTTTGTTACATTATTAATTATAAACGATGTTTTTAAGGCTTTTGTTAATTGGTACGATATCCTTACATCACTTATCCAATCACCTTTTTTATTACTTGCCCTATACTCTTTTAAACCTGGGAGCACGTATGTTGATGGCACTTCATCCCAATTAATCCCAGCCGCTAAATCATTATATTCATGTAAAATACTTTGTTCAAAACGTTTATCAATATTTTCCATATAACTAAAATAACGCACACTGTAACCAACTGATAATTTTTTGTAATCAAGCTGTATGTCGCCTTTAAATAAATGTTTATTTCTATATTTTAATAAGTTAGAGTTTGGCAGTGACCCTAATGTATCTTTTTTAGCATTATAATTAGGGTTAATAGGGTTCATAAATGTGTAACCTGTTAAGGTTGTAACATTTATTGGGCCTACCTTGCCTGTACCGCTAACAGAAATATCAAATCCAGAAATAACAGCATCTCCAACGTTTTGAGATTTAAATCCAGCATTTTTAATATCTAAATAAAATAAACCAGTTTTAGTTCCATAAACATCAAACACAAATTCAATCATATTACTATATTTTGTGTAAAAGCCAGCAACATCTAAAAACCCTTTAAAACCACCAACTTTAAACCCTTGCTTTACAGCAATTTCTGATGTCCATCCTCTTTCTGGTTGAAGACCAGGGTTTGGTAAAACATTTATAGCGCTCACTCCGGCAGTTACGTATTTTTCAGCAATTGAAGGGAAACGATATCCTTGTCCAAAGCTTGCACGTAAAAAGGTGTATTCAAACAAATGATAATTTAAACCAAAACGAGCCACTGGCTGAAACGGTAAATTATTTATTTTTTTACTAATATATCCTCTAGTAAATGAAGTATCTACCCTATTATATTCTCCTCTTAAACCTAATGAAGCTGTTAATTTCTTATATTTATAATCTAACTGAACGTAACCTGCATAATTAACACCTGTATGTCGTCCATACAAAGAATCAGCGATAACCTGTTGTTCCATGTAAACTAATCCAGTAGTTAAATTTAAATTGTTTTTAAAGCGTTTTTGATATTGAAATTCAGAATAATAAAGTTCAGCTCTAGAAGCTTTACCATCTGTATTAGTATTATTAGTTAAATAATACCTGGTTCTTAAACTAAACTTACCGCCAGACTTAGTAAAATAAGTAATAAAAGGATCAATATTAAACCTTGAATTGCGATACTTTTCTGTTTTACTTCCCGAAGGTATTAATGCAGAATCTGCACTTTGCCATAAGAAAAATATTCCAGTAGCAGTTCTCATCATATTAGTGTTTACACCAATTGACAAACCTTGTATTTTTTTGAAATTATATCTAAGATTTGCATTAAATCTAGATCTTCTCTCAGTTTCGTCTTTTCTATAACCATCATCATCAAAAAGATGTCCACCTAAAACAATGTCAAAATTTCCAATTTTTTCTGAATGCCCAAAGTTTACCCCAGTTTGAAATTGAGAAGTACCTTTCCACCACTTCCATTTAGTATTCTTTGGCGAATCAAAAGAAGCGCCAAACATAGAAACAGTTGTAATAGGTTTATCTTTAGCATAAGCTGTTCTCATATTTATTACACCATTTAATGCAGAAGACCCAAATAATGCAGAAGACGCACCTTTAATAACCTCAACTTGTTCTAAATTTTCTAAAGGCAAATAATTCCATTTGATGTCAGCAGCATCAGCACTAATCATTGGCATTTCATCAACTAACATTAAAACCCTAGTTCCAGCGCCATAACTGTAACCGCTACCCCCTCTAATACTTGTATTACCATCCGAAACAACAACACCAGGTACTTGATTCATAACTATATCTAAAGATGTAGATGCTTTATTCTCAATTAAAGTTGGCTTAATTACATCCATACTTACAGTTACATCAGATAATTTTTGCTCAAATTTACCTGCTGAAACTACTACTTCATCTAATAACTTATTTCCATCTTCTAAAACTATATTTACAACTAAAGTATCATTTGCTTTAACCGTTATTGTTTTACTGAATTTTTTATAACCAACTAACTCACACTCTAAAGTATGCTCACCTTCTGTGGTATTTATAATGTAGTTTCCATCAAAATCAGCCGCAGTACCATTCTTTTTATCTAAAGCAATTACAGTACTAGGCAAAGATTCATTTGTTGATGCATCTTTTACAAAACCCTTTACTACTCCTTGGGTTTGAGAGAACATTTGTGCCGAATAAAGAAACAATCCGGTAATAATATATTTACATGTAGTGGTTTTTATCATAAACTTCTATTTTTGTGCTCACAATATACAAACTTTGATTAAAAAAACAATGGGTTCTGACGAATTACAACATCAAATTGCTTTAACATTAATTGATGGTGTTGGAGACGTATTATCTAAAAATTTAATTGCATACTGCGGTAGTGCCGAAGCTGTATTTAATACAAAAAAAAGTAGCTTAGAAAAAATTCCTGGAATAGGCACTTATGCTTCTAATACAATTATTAATAGCAAACACTGTCTTTTAAGGGCAGAAGAGGAGATTGCATTTATTGATAAAAACGACATCACACCTCTTTTTTTTACCGACGCTAATTATCCTACTAGATTAAAAAACTGTTATGATAGTCCAATTTTACTTTATTATAAAGGAAATGCAAACTTAAATGCTATAAAAATAGTTTCAGTAGTTGGCACAAGAACACCTTCATCATACGGTAAATTAATGACAGAAAAATTAATTCAAGATCTGCAAAATTCAGGAATTTTAGTTGTGAGTGGATTAGCTTATGGGATTGACATTTTAGCTCATAAAGAATCGTTGGATTTTAATTTGGATACGATTGCAGTTTTAGCTCATGGATTAGACAGAATATACCCAGCTGCACATACAAATTATGCGGAAAAAATAATTAATCAAGGTGGATTATTGACCGATTTTATGAGTGGAACAAATCCAGACAGAGAAAATTTTCCTAAACGAAATAGGATTGTTGCTGGGATGTGCGATGCTTTAATTGTTGTTGAATCTAAAAGGCAAGGTGGAAGTTTAATTACAGCCACCATTGCTAACGCCTATAACAAAGATGTTTTTGCTTTTCCAGGTAGGGCTAATGAAGCGTTAAGCGAAGGATGTAACGGTTTAATAAAATCAAATAAAGCCAATTTAATAGAAAGTGCAGAAGATTTATTTTATATAATGAATTGGAATGAAACTCAAAAATCTAAAAAATCGGACCAAATACCATTATTTTTAAACTTAACACCAGATGAACAACAAATTATTGATTGCTTTAAAGACACTAAACAGTTACATATTGATGAAATATGTAGTAAAGTTCAACAACCAATAAGTAAAACATCATCTACCTTGCTAACATTAGAATTCTCAAATGTCATAAAATCATTGCCAGGTAAAATGTACCAAATAATTGAATAGTATTTATTTTAAATTTTAGCATCATTTAATTTATTTAGGTATTTATTTATTAATCCATGCCCCAAATAAATAAATGGTATTAAGCAAATTGCAATTATTAATTTAAACGAATAGCCCCAACTTGCATTTGTTATAAATTCATTTATAGTC
>CALMMX010000145.1 GCA_937868545.1 uncultured Bacteroidota bacterium | reverse complement strand
GTAAAAGTTAAAGAAACTATACGGCTTACTGTTGGCGTAATAGTTAAAACTGAAGTAGAATGATAATTATAGTTTGTATTATTTGCAATAGCAGTCCAGCCTGAAACAATTGAAGTTTTTATTGGTGAAAGAGGAACCTTCCAAGTGGCATTACCTGAGGCATCAGAAGTTAAAGTTTTCCCTAAACCTTGCGTACCATCAACAATTGCAACACTTCCATTTACCACAACATCACCATCAAATAAACCAGCTTTAGAACCAAAAGTAGGAGTACTAACTGCATGTATAGCATATCCGGTTCCATTTGATTTTGTGAAAATAGCATCTGCTCCGTTACCAGTATTATTAATTTCGAAACGACCTGCATTACCATATGGTGTTGCTGTATTTTTATAACCAAAAATTGATGGCCCAGATGAAGCGTTATAACCAAACACTCCTGGACCAACTCCAGAACTTAAACCAAATACACCAGCCCCCTTGCCAAAAGAGTTATTATGTCCAAAAACACCTGCCGCCAAAGAATCAATATTACTTGTTAATCCATAAACTCCATGTGCATTAGAAGATGGTGTTGAATAACTATTACTACCATAAATTGCAGAATTTGAATTGGTAGAAGTTGGAGAAATAACAACATTTAACTGATTAACAGCACCCCCAGTTGTTCCAATTGCAACATTTCCTGTATTTAAAATTCTCATTCTTTCAATATTATTAGTTCTAAAAGCTAAAGCAACATTATCAGTAGTTCCTAAAAAGTTAGAAGTAACAGTTGTTGTAGAATTCCCATTTACATTCCAAAAACCATTTGTAGGATTAGATAAATTTACAGTACTAGTACCAATAGAAAATAAAGTGCCTGATGATAAGCTTAGAACTGGTGAAGGTAAAACTCCTGAGAAACTATTTACTCCATTAAATAAAGTTAAATTAGAAGTAGACCCAGATGTAGAAGTTGAGAAAGAATAAGCTGGAACTCCAATTGTATAAGCAGGACCTCCTGAAACTGTTAAATTATTATTAGGAGCAGCAGCAGCAGTAATTGTTGGCACTGTTGCTAATGATGTTGGAATCCAGGATGTCCCATTATAGCTTAGTACCTGATTCAAGGTTGGGGGAACAGGCGCAAGTGGAATACCTCTTAATTTGTTTACTGTTGTTGCATTAATTGAATTTATTATATCCCCATTTAATGAAGGAGTATACTGACTTGATGTAGTCAATCTTCCATAAGTATCTACAGTATAAACAGGAACAGAATTACCTATTAGTGCTCCGTAAACTCCAGGAATAACACCAGATGGTAAAGTACTAATTTGACCCGTTGGCGAAACCGAAATGGTTGTTGGAGTACCAGTATAAGATAAAGGAGTTGGAATAGTTGTTGGAGTCCAAGCTGAACCATTATATCCCAAGACCTGATTTACAATTGGTACTGTTGCCAATATTGGACGGCCTCTTAATCCAGCAACTGTAGAAGTACTTATAGTATTTATTACATCACCAGTAATAGTTGGTGTAAAGTTTGACGAAATCTTTAACCTTCCAAAGGCATCAACAGAATAAGAAGGGACCGCACTGCCAATCCCATATGTTCCTGCTACAACGCCCGTTGTTACTAGATTTATACTTCCAGAAGAAATAGAAATATTTCCTGAAGTACCAGAATAAGTTGGTCCTACTGGAATACTAATTGATGAGGATGACGTTCCATTTGATAAAACTATAATTGAAGGCGTTGCATTAGATAATAAATAAGGTGGAGATGAAATTGTAAATGATGGATAAGTACCACTTACACCAATATTTGAACCTGGATTTAAACTAACTATTTGATCTGGAGCTGTATTTGTAATAACTGTGCCTGAACCTAACGAAATACCAGCTCCATTAGTATATGTAGTACCAGTTGGTAATATAACAGAGTTAGCTAGTGTTCCTGAATATAAAACATTTCCTGTTGTAAGTGACAAAGTTGGAGCTGGAGCAAATAGTGCATATGGCACACTCATAAATTGTTTTCTGGGTTCAATTGGTGTAGGAGCGCCATTAATATATATTTCATAGGAAATATGTTTCCCCCAATTTATTGCAAAAAATGAGGCATGTGTAAAAGCTCCATCAGGACTACCATTATTAATAATTAAATTAACCATTCCATAGTCATTTGTTGTGGTATTATGCGTTTCAGAATACACTAAAGGACCTAATGTTGCTCCTTCATATAATTTAAATTGAACATTTACAGTAGCTGAAGATAAAGCCACTCCTGAACTATTTCTAATAACCGATTGGTAATTTATACCTTGTGGTGAAAAAGAAAAGGTTGCTTGTGAAAATAAATTAACAGAAATAAGTATTAATGCGCTAAAAAATATTTTTTTCATAAAAAATGAATTATTTAATTCACTAATTTATAAAATAAAAGTCAATTCTTACCTAAAAATTTAGGTAAATTTTATTGAAAATGTTAAAATTGAGAGATTATAATATAATATCTTTAATATTTGGACGAAAATAAAGGTTGCTTTTTAAAATTTTTCCGTCCTCCCTATAAATTGGATTTCCATTTTCATCCAACTTACTCATGTTACTGCGTTGAATTTCATTAAACACCTCTTCTATTTTATGTTGTAAACCGTGTTTACAAATAGTACCAAATAAAATGTAAAGTTGATCTCCTATAGCATCAGCAATTTCTACTAAATCGCCATTTTTACACGCTTCTAAATATTCCTCGTTTTCTTCTTTTATTAAATTATAACGAAGTGTATAATCCCTTTCATCTATTAAAGTTGGTTCTGTAGCATTACCAATTTTGAAAGTTTCATGAAATTCATGAACATCCATTATTTTATCGAACAACGGTTTTTTCTCAGCCATTATTTTTTTGCTTTATTATTTTTATACTCTTCGTTTATTCCTTTTAAAATATCATTTGTAATATCCAACTTTGGATTTACAAGTAATATTGTAGGCATCATATCAGAATAAGATAATACATAATCAAACTTACCGTTATTATATTTTACTAAAAAATCTTTTACATTTTTATTCAATTCAATGTTTTTTTCTTCTAACTCAACTCCTAAATTTTGCATTTGAAGTTCTTTATTAGAAATATCTTGTTGCTGACGTTCAAGACTTGTTTTTTGTTTCATTAAATCAGCTTCTGAAGCAATACCAGCTTGTGCAGATTGTTGAAACGCCTCATAATCTTGTTGGAATTTAGTAGTTAACGTTTGCATTTGACTTTCAATGGCAGCTTTTTTAGATTTTAAAACTTTAGTAAAATCAGCAATGTATAAATAGTGTTCATTTATACTATCAGTATTAATATAAGCAATTTTTGCATCAGCTAAATTTGTTGCACTATTAACAATAACTGGTTTTTTAGAATCACCTGAATCTGTTGTAGCATCAGAGGATGTACCGTTATTTTTTAATGAATTTACTTGGTAAAATAAAATACCAACAGCAATAGCTAAAACACCATTTAAAATTAAAGAAAGATTTTTCATTGTAATACAAATATTAAGAGTATAAATATACGCAAAGCTTAAAAACTAATAAGCTATTTTATAATTTTTTGGATAGTTTTTAAAATAATAGATAAATCAACAGCCAAACTATTATCTTTTATGTATTTTAAATTTAATTCCAGTTTTTTAGGCATAATCTCCTCAATGTATGTTTTTTCAGGATTAGACGACTGTGCTAACAAATCATTTTCATTTATGAATTGAAGTGAAGCGTAATCTGTTATACCTGGCTTAACATTTAATACTTGAAGTTGTTCTTTATTATATAAATCAACGTATTTTCTAACCTCTGGACGTGGGCCAACTAAGCTCATTGTGCCAAATAACACATTAAATAATTGAGGCAGTTCATCTATTTTATATTTTCTTAAATAATAACCCAATTTTGTTACACGAGGATCTCTGCCACCAACCGTTAATAAGCCCAATTTATCAGATTGGATTATCATGGTTCTGAATTTAAATAATCTGAAATCCATATTATTTTTGCCTACTCTGGTTTGCAAATAAAATATAGGAAAGCCTGAACTTATTACTTGAAAAGCACAAATTAGCAATAAAATTGGGCTTAAAAACACAATTCCAGTAAAAGATGCTACTATGTCGAACAGACGTTTTAACAAACTACTTTATTAACAGATTGAATTACTGCATTAATTACCGTTTTAACTTGCTCTGGCGTTAAATTATAATAAATTGGTAAAGAAATTTCACGGCTAAAATTATCATATGTAATTGGATAATTTGCCATATCGTAACCTAAATTTTTATAATACGTCATAGCAGGAACAGGTATAAAATGAACATTAACAGACACATCACAATCAAAAATTTCTTTCATTATTGCATCACGTTGTTGTTCAGTAATATTTTTTATACGCAAAGGATATAAATGATAGCAACCATTTTTTAAATGAGTGACATGCATTGGAATTTGAAAACGTTCATCCTTACTAAATGCTTCATCATAAGCTTCAAAAATAGCTTTACGTTTAAGTTGAGTATCATTATCGTAACGCTCTAATTCTATTAAACCAATTGCAGCAGATAAATCCGTCATATTACATTTATAACCAGCTTCAATGATATCGTATTTCCAGTTTCCTTTTTGGGTTTTAGCAAGGGCATCTTTATTTTGACCATGCAAAGTAAGTACACATAAAAAATTGTAGACTTCAGTATTATCAAACGGTTCAGGTAAATTAAGCGCAATGGCTCCACCTTCGGCTGTAGTTAAATTTTTAACCGCATGAAATGAAAAAACAGAAACATCCGTTAATGCACCACATTTTTTGCCATCATAAACACCCCCAAAAGAATGAGCAGAATCTGATAAAACTAATATTCGGCCCAATTTTTTTTGATTTTCGTTTGCTGGTACAAAAGTGTTTTTATGTTTAATTACCAAAGCGTTTATTTCGTTATAATCGCATGGATAACCAGCAAAATCAACAGGCATAATGACTTTGGTTTTGGAGGTTATGGCTTTTTCTATATTAGAAACATTGATATTAAAATCATCAGTATTTACATCAACAAAAACAGGAATTGCCCCACAGTGTATTACTACATTAGCTGTGGCAGAATAAGTATATGCTGGTAAAATAACTTCATCACCTTGCCCTACTCCATACCAACGTAACATAATTTCGAGACCGGCAGTTGCTGAGTTTAAACATAAGGTAGCTTTATTACCACAGTAAGCTGTGATTTTTTTTTCAAAATCCTTTGTGCGTGGACCTGTAGTAATCCAACCAGATTTTAATGCTGCAGTAACTTCTGCAATAATCTTATCATCAATGTGTGGGGGTGAAAAAGGAATCATTTATTTAAAATTGCATTGTTTAAGTCTATTGCAAAGTTAAAAAAGTTTAAGTGCCTACACAGCTTTATTTGAAATTTTTGATAAATTGTATTGTAACAAAATACAAAGGAAAAATACAAAAAAAGTAAAGCCTGCTTGAGCCTGTAGCATAGATTCAACCAAAAAATTGAGAGTTATTAAAACTCCAAATAAAGATAAAAGCCACTCTTTTTTAACTAAACCATAAAATATAATAAAAACTGTTATTGATAAAAGCAACATAAAACCAATAATACCTGTTCCTATAAAGGTTTGAAAAAATTGATTGTGGGCATTTAATTTTTTTGAATAAGCTCCAGTTAAACCATTTTCTTGGTAAGACTGATATAATGCTTCATTTGCGTCAGCTGGGCTAGTACCAATCCAAAAATTACTTTTAATAATCTTTACTGACTCTTTCCAAATTAAAATTCGCACAGCTGTACTTTCCGAATCAGATTTATCAATAGTTTGTGAGGAGCTTGTAACTTTAAATGCTGTTTTAAAACGCCCAACCTGAACAGGAAATAACTGGTAACAAATTATACAAATTACTGTAAAACTTAAAACAAACCACATTATTACTTTTTTATATCCACCTATATATAACTTAATTATAAATGTAAGTGGTAATAGTACAAAAGCAGTTATTAAGCCCATTTTAGAAGAACATAAAAAAATAGTTAATAAAAAGATGAAAGAAATAAACCCAATTTTTACTGGTACTGCCTTTAAATGCGATAGCCATTTTGGGTAATATAGCAACACAATTAATTGAGCAAACACCAAATACATAGCCATGTAACTTGGGTGTATTAAAAAAGCAAAATCAGAATATAAAAAGGCGTTTGTATTTTGGAAGAAATACAAAAATAAAGCTCTAAAAATGCATAAAAGAGAGGCCAAAATACATCCAGAAACAAATGAAACAATTATTTTCTTTAATTGAATATCACTATACCTTGATGCAAATATTAAAATAGGAAATGCTAAAAAAACAAGCTTTATTTCAATAGTTGAAGAAATTTCGGAAGATTGTTTTGCATAAAAAGCTCCCAAAACATGTAATATAAAAAAACCTAAAAGTGCAAAACTCCATTTATTACTAAAAATTGATTTAAAACCTTGTTTTACATCATCTAATATAAAAAAGCAAAGTGCCCAAATCATAATAAAAATGGCATAATTTATTCCGAAGGGTAAAAAAAAGGCAATGAGTAAAGGTAAGTTATACCCTAATTTCGAATAAATATCTTTAAGCCTTGTTAACATGATTTACTAAAGTACTATAAAAATTTTGAGCAATAGTATTTCTATTAAAATTTTGCTCAACATAATTTCTACCGCGTTTTCCTAATTGTAATCTCAAATTTGCATCATTACTTAGTAACTCTACATTTTTAACTAAATCATCCACATTTTCGGGTTCAGAATATAAAGCGCAATTACCTTGATTCACAAACAATTCACGAGCTTCGCCATCCACAGCTAAAATGATTGGTTTTTCCATTGCCAAATTTTCAAATATTTTTGAAGGAATTGCACCTAAAAACAATTCTAATTTACGTAATGGTATTATAGATACATCGGAAGCCATAACAATTTGTGGCATTTGATTTTTAGATACAGCATCAAAAAAATGTACATTATTTAATTGCTTAGTAGCTTGAATAGCTTGAATAGCTTGAAGTTTTTCTTTTTCTGGTCCGCTTCCTAATAAAATAAATTTAATATGGGTTTGATCTTTCAATTTTTCGGCAGCAGATAATATAATTTCTAAACCTTGTGCTAATCCTATAATACCAGCATATAAAAACAAAATATCATTTTGTAAAAAACCATTATCTGTTCTCCAATTACTAGTAACTGTAGTTGGATTATAATAAGAAACATCAACTCCATTTGGTAACCAATAGGTATTAACACTTGGAAAACGTTGATTTATACTTTTACATATTCCTTGTGTTTGCCCGGTTACTAAAACAGATTTTTGATACAATTTCGCCTCAAGATTATAGGCTAATTTCAACATCCATTTATTTGTTACTACACCAAGTTTTTCCGCGCTTTCTGGCCACAAATCAGAAACATTAAAAATTAGCTTCGCCTTTTTTTTACGTTTTAAATACAGTGCTGAATATCCTAAAAACAAAGGAGGTGATTCGCATAAAATAGCATCAACATCTCCAATTTTGTTTTTTCCAACAATAGCAGATGAATATACAAACGAAAAATAATTTAATAATCGCTGGATAATGGATTTACTCTTAGGTAAATAAATTGATGCTCTGTGAACTGGGATACCTTCTATTTCTTCATAATGGTATTTTTTTCCAATATAACCTTCATAAATTTTCATTTGAGGGTAATTTGGCATAGCAGTTAAAACAGTGACATTA
>CALMMX010000144.1 GCA_937868545.1 uncultured Bacteroidota bacterium | reverse complement strand
TTTATAAGCTTTTCAACATTAATTAGCTATTATTTTTCGGGCTTAGGAAAACAACGTATAATTGCCATTGCTAATTTTTCGGGCCTATTTACAACTATTAGTACAAGTTACTATTTGGTAAATCACTATCAAGTATTTGGAGCATGTTATTCTACCTGTTTATCATACTTTGTAGCATCAATGGTTTTAGTAATTATGTTCATGAAAGAAAATAAGCTTTCATTTTCATCTTTGTTTAAAATAAAAAATGATTTGGCGTTTTTTAAAACCATGAAGTAGTTTAATAAAGCCAATTATTTATTATTCACTAGGCTCTATGTGAATTAAGACATGACCTAATTGAGGAATTTCATTTCTTAAATAATCTTTTAAAACATGTGCTAAATCGTGCCCTTGTTTAACAGTGATATTTGCATCTACTACGGCATGTAATTCTACATGGTACTTCATACCAGCCTTTCTAATAAAACATTTTTCTGTTTCTATAATTCCATCAACTTTGTGAGATGCTACTCTTATTTCCTCAATTAAATCATCGTACAGGTGCTCATCCATAATTTCGCCAAGAGCTGGTCTAAAAATTAAATAGCTATTATATAAAATAAAACCCGAAGCAAATAGTGCAGCCCAATCATCAGCCGATTCGTATCCTTTACCCATAAATATAGCAATAGAAATACCAATAAAGGCAGCTATAGAAGTAACTGCATCACTACGATGGTGCCATGCATCTGCCTTTAAAGAGGAACTATGTGTTTCCTTGCTTTTTTTCATCACTAGTCTGTATGAAATTTCTTTCCAAATAATTATTGCACCAAGAAAATAAAGTGTAAAAGATTTTGGGAGTTCATGTGGAGTTTTAATGTTTTCAATGCTTTCATAAGCAATAATTGTAGCTGATGTAATTAAGAATCCAACTACTAAAAATGTAATTAAAGGCTCAGCGCGTCCATGGCCGTATGGATGATTTTTATCGGCTGGCCTGTTCGAATATTTTATCCCAAATAAAACTAAAAATGATGCAAAAATATCAGAAGTAGATTCAATTGCATCTGCAATAAGAGCATAAGAGTTACCAAAATAACCTAATAATCCTTTTATTATAGCTAAACTAGTATTCCCAACTATACTAAAATAAGTGGTTTTAATGGCTGTTTCTTCGCTGTTCATAATAAGATATTTAAGGTTTACTAATCATAATGTTTAATTGATGATTAGTAAACCGATTTGATTGCAGATTATTCAATAAAATCTGTATTGAATAATAATTTTATTTTGTTACAGCTGCTTGTGTTGCTTTCATCGCTAAAATGTATTTATACAAATCATCTTTTTGAGCATCAGTAATTTTTGCTTTTGGAGCCATATCATCAATTTCGTGTTTCCATGATTCTTCTGAACGTTTGAAAATATTTTTTTGACCATGGCAATTTGTGCAAACTCCTGTGTAAATAGCATGTCCATTTGTTAATGTTTGCATACTTACTTCAGGATACTTAGCTTGTATTGCTTTTAGTTGAGTTTCTGTTGGAATTATACTTGCAGTAGCAGTTGTTGTTCCCGTTTTTTTTGCTGTACAAGCTACAAATAAACTTAAGCTTGTAAATAATGTAATAGTTAGGATGTTTTTCATTTTATGTTTTTTTAATTATTCTACAATATTATATTCATTAATTTTTCTGTACAAAGTACGCTCGCTAATACCTAATTCTTGCGATGCATATTTACGTTTTCCTTTGTGTTTTTTTAGTGCTTTTTTAATCATATCTATTTCTTTATCTTGTAATGATAATGATTCCTCAACTACTATTGGCTGTGAGTAATTTGTGTTTGTATCTTTAATAACAATAGGGTTATGAATGGTTACATCGCCAGTAGTTGAAACAACTGGAAAGGCATCATTAGAATTATAAATTCTCTCCATTGCTTGTAAATCATTATTTTCCACATTAGTTAAGGCACTGCCATTTCCCTTCATCATATTATGAACAATTTGTTTTAAATCATTCATTTCTTTTTTCATTTCAAATAGTACTTTATATAGCAAATCCCTTTCATTAATTTCGGATGATGAATTGTTTGAAAATGCAGTATTAGCTATAGCCGGAAGTTTATTAGTTTGATAATTTGGTAAATATTGCAATAAATTTTCTAAACTTATTTCTCTGTCTTTTTCAATAATAGAAATTTGTTCAGTAATATTTTTTAATTGACGAATATTTCCTGGCCAATAATAATTTACCAAAGCTTGCTCTGCATCTTGTTTTAATTTTACTGCGGGCATTCGGTATTTTGTAGCAAAATCACTAGCAAATTTTCTAAATAAAAGATAGATATCTTCCTTACGATCTCGCAAAGGTGGAAGATTAATAGGCACTGTATTTAAACGGTAATATAAATCTTCTCTAAATTTTCCTTTTTCAATAGCAACATTAAAATTAATATTTGTTGCAGCTACAACCCTAACATTAGTTTTTAAAACTTTACTGCTACCAACCTTAATATATTCGCCAGTTTCTAAAACACGCAATAACCTTGCTTGAGTTGATAATGGTAATTCTCCAACTTCATCCAAAAAAATGGTACCGCCATCTGCTACCTCAAAGTAGCCTTTGCGAGCTTCGTGCGCTCCAGTAAACGAGCCTTTTTCGTGACCAAATAATTCGCTATCAATTGTGCCTTCTGGTATTGCGCCACAGTTTACGGCAATGTATTGCCCATGTTTGCGAGTACTATTTTGATGAATAATTTGCGGAAACACTTCTTTACCAGTCCCACTTTCTCCATTAATAAGCACACTTAAATCTGTTGGTGCCACTTGTATAGCTACATCTAATGCTCTTTCTAATAAAACATTGTGTCCTATTATTCCGAATCGTAATTTTATATCTTGTAATGTCATTGATTTGAGATTTTGAGATGAGAGATATGAGAATATTAAATATTTAATAATTTCTCTCTGAATTTAAAAATCATTTTTTGCTCCTCGTCAATAATTAATAATAATTTTTTTCTTAATTCGGTATTTCCTATGTTTCTTCTTTCGGTAATTAATAATTGTGTTTCTACTTCATAACAGGAACTTAATGCGGTCGATAAAAATTCGGCAAAATGAATATTTGTTCGTTTACCACATCCTTCTGCTATATTTGATGGTATAGAAACCGATGCTCGATTTAGTTGGTCAATTAAATTGTATTTTCCACTATTAGGTAAAGTTGCATTAAATTCAAAAATTAAATCAGAAATATCCATTCCAACATTCCAAATTTTAAGTTCTTTAAAATTATGTTTCATGTGTATTTAAGTTTAAATTTTAGTTTTCAAATCTTTATTACAAAGGTCCTTATAAATTATATTTCAATTTCATGTTTCTAACAATCTAAGATCTCAAATCTAGTTATCTAATATCTCTAATCTTAAGTCTCAAACACATTCCCCAATCAAAGTACCACTTGTACAGCTTGTAATTAGCACATTTACATAATCACCTTTTTTTAAATTTCCTTTAGGGAAAACACAAACAGTATTTTGAGAGTTTCTTCCACTCATCATTTCGGACGATTTTTTTGAAACATTTTCTACCAATACTTTATAGGTTTTTCCTAACCCTTGTTTTGTTCTTATTTCACTATGTCTTCTTTGTGCATCAACAATTTCGGTTAATCTGCGACTTTTAATTTCCGCAGGAACATCATCCTTGTATTTACGTTCTGCCAAGGTTTTGGGTCGTTCGCTATAGCTAAACATATATGCAAATTCATATTGTACTTCTTCCATTAACGATAAGGTATCTTTATGTTGATCCTCTGTTTCTCCGCAAAAACCAGTAATAATATCAGCACTAATTGCAGCATCTGGCATAATGCGGCGTATAGCAGCTATTCTATCTAAATACCATTCGCGAGTATATCCTCTGTTCATTTTCTCTAAAACATCGCTATTTCCGCTTTGTACGGGTAAATGAACATATTTGCAAATGTTTTCATATTTAGCCATCATGTGTAACACATCATCACCCATATCTTTAGGATGCGAAGTTGAATAGCGAACTCTTAAATCAGGATTAATTAGCGCAACCATTTCAAGTAATTGGGCAAACGTGGTAGAATTTGCTCTTTGCTCATCAGTTAAATTTTCTTTCTTTAAACCACCACCTGTCCACAAATATGAATTTACGTTTTGGCCAAGAAGTGTAACTTCTTTATATCCTTTTTCTATTATTGATGATAACATAAAACGAATATTTT
>CALMMX010000143.1 GCA_937868545.1 uncultured Bacteroidota bacterium | reverse complement strand
CATAAGAGATAGCTCTGTTTTTTTGTTGAATATGTCCATCAAAAGCATGCTCAAAAAATTGAACACCTAGATTTAAACATATTTCCTTGGTTTTATCTTTACTAAACGAATCAAGTACTACAATTTCATCAGCAATTTCCTTTACCGAATTAATACATCTTGCAATATTTTTTTCTTCGTTGTATGTTATTATTACTACAGATAATTTTACCATGATGTAAATTTAATATTTTGTAATTATATACTTGATATAAGAAAAAATATATAAATGCTTCTTTTTAAGAATTTAGTAAGATAAAATATAAATTTTAAGGAGCCCTCTAATTTTAGTATTTTAGCGCTGTTATATATATTGGATATTTTGGAAATAAAATCGTTAAATACCTGGATTACTGATGGCAATGAACCACTTATAATTGCTGGGCCATGTGGGGCAGAAACTCATAGTCAAATAATAGAAACTGCAAGCTTGCTAAAAGAAATAAGTTCTGTTAAGTTGTTTAGAGCTGGGATATGGAAACCTCGCACAAGGCCAAATTCATTTGAAGGTGTTGGTGAAGAAGGTTTAATATGGTTAAAAGATGTACAAAAACAATATAATTTAAAAACCACTGTTGAGGTTGCAAATGCTCAGCATACCGAATTAGCTTTAAAACATGGTGTTGATGTTTTATGGATAGGCGCAAGAACTACAGGTAACCCATTTAGTGTACAAGAAATTGCAGATGTATTGAAAGGAGTAGATATTCCTGTTTTTGTTAAGAATCCCATTCATGCTGATGTTCAATTATGGTTAGGCGCAATAGAGCGCATGGCAAATGTTGGTATTAACAAACTAGCGGCTATACATAGAGGCTTTCATTATGCTGGTAAAACTAAATACCGCAATAAACCAATGTGGGAAATTGCAATTGAATTAAAAACTATTCTGCCAAATTTGCCAATTATTTGCGACCCAAGTCATATAAGTGGAAATAGAGAGTTAATTGAATCAGTTTCTCAAAAGGCATTGGATTTGGGAATGAATGGCTTAATGATAGAATCTCATATTAATCCATCTGTTGCATTAAGTGATGCTCAGCAGCAATTAACCCCTGCTGCATTAAAAGAATTATTAGCTAAATTAATTTATCGTCAAACTACTTCTCAAAACCCCGAGTGTATTGATAAATTAGAGCAATTCAGAAATATGATTGATGAAATTGACGACGAAATTTTGAATATCCTTAAAAAGAGAATGACCGTAATTGAACAAATTGGTAACTATAAATTGGAACAAGGAATAACAGTTTTTCAAGTTAATAGATGGAAAGAAATTTTAGAAACTAGGCCATTATGGGCTGAAAAAATAGGCCTTCCGGCTGGCATTACTGAAAAAATTTGTCAAGTTTTGCACGAGGAATCAATACGCATTCAAACAGAATTAATGAATAAAAAGTAATCTATAAACTTTCTAATTCTGCTTTTAATTTTTTTGTTAAACTCTCAACAATTAAATTATAACTATCATCAATCCAGCTATAAATTAATTTATCAGGTACACTGTTATCACAAATAACAGAGTTCCAATGTTGTTTGTTCATATGATAACCTGGTATTACGCAGTGATAACGCTCTCTTAACTCTATTGCTTTTTCGGGTAAACACTTTACATTAAACCGTAATTGCTCAGTATCTAATCCAGTTAATAAAAACACTTTCCCCATTACCTTAAATACCAGTGTTTCTGGTCCAAATGGTAATGTTTCTTCTACACCTTTTTTATTTAAACAGTAATCTCTTAAATCTTCTAGGTGCATAGTATATTATTTATCTAACGATTCTTTTACTAGTTGATTAGCTAATTTCGGATCAGCTTTACCCTTAGTTAATTTCATTACATCACCAACAAATAATCCTAATAAATTAACTTTCCCGTTTTTGTAATCTGCAACTTTATCTGGGTATTTTGCTAATACTTGATTGATAATTTCTTGTAATTCGTTGGAATTACTATTTTGTATGATGTCTAATTTTTCTGCAATAGCAAGTGGTTCAGAGTTTGGTTCTGTAACTAATTGAGGGAATAGTTTTTGTGTTGCAGCTGCATTACTAATTTTCCCATCATCAATTAAAGCAATAATATTAGCAATAGTTTTAGGTAAAACTTTAAATTGCTCAATAGTTATGGCATTTTCATTTAGGTAAGATTTTATACTACCCATCATCCAATTGGCTGCTGCTTTGTAGTTTTTGGTATATGAAACAAGTTCATTAAAATACAATGCAATTGATTTTATTTCTGTAAGATTATTAGCATCGTATTCAGATAAGCCAAATTCCTTAGTGTATCTATTAAATAAATCGTTAGGAAGTTCGGGCATTAATTTTTTTACATCATTTATATAATCCAGTGTAACAAAAACTGGTTGCAAGTCGGGCTCAGGAAAATAGCGGTAATCATTAGCGTTTTCTTTACTTCTTAATGAGAATGTAGAACCATTACTCGCATCAAAACTTCTTGTTTCTCCAGCAATTTCACCACCTTCTTCTAATAAATCTATCTGACGTTTAATTTCAAAATCAATAGCTCTTTGTACGTTTCTAAAAGAGTTCATATTTTTCACTTCCACTTTTTTGCCATATTCTTTAGCATCTAAAAGCATTACAGAAATATTAGCATCACAGCGTAATGAGCCTTCTTCCATGTTTCCATCACAAATATCTAAGTAGCGAACTAGTTTTCTAATTTCATTTAAATAAATATATGCATCTTCTCCACCTGTAAAATCGGGTTCTGTAACAATTTCTAATAACGGTGTTCCTGCTCTGTTTAAATCTATTAACGATTCAAATGGATCAATATCATGCATGCTTTTACCTGCATCTTCTTCCATGTGAATACGAGTTAAATTTATTTTTTTGGAACTACCATCTTTTAATTTTATATCTACAAAACCACCATTACAAATGGGTGTTTTGTCTTGTGTAATTTGATAACCTTTTGGTAAATCTGCATAAAAATAATTTTTTCGTGCAAATTGATTTTCTTCTCTAATCTTACAGTTTAATGCAAGTCCTAATTTTACTGCATATTCAATTGCTCGTTTATTTACTTTTGGTAAAGTACCAGGATGGCCTAATGTAATAACACTAATATTTGAATTTGGTAAAGCACCATATTCTGAAACATCATTGCTGTACATTTTTGTTTTAGTTGACAGTTGAATGTGACATTCTAAGCCAATTACAGCCTTATATTTATTGTAAATACTCATATTCGTAGTAATGTAAATCTAGAGGTCTAATTTAGAGAAAATATATGTGAAATAATCTAAAAAATAATAGTGAAAATAATTTTAAATTGAAAATATAAATAAATCACAAATTAAACTATTTAAAATAATCGTTTACTCATCATTTAGAGTGGTATACTAAATAAGCAGTAAAAAAATGTTTGTTCGTTTATATGATTCAGTGGTGTGTTTTAATGAGTAACCTAACTGGTTTATTGTGTTAAGCTAAAATCAACTCATATTTTGTGCTTACTCTTCCCTAAATCACCAATTTTTATATGTGCATATGTTTTAATTTCGGTAAAAATATAAGAACTATGAAAGCTATTTTTAATACAAATTATTTAAAAACATTAGTTGCATTACTTGTAATTATTGTAAATGTAAAAAGTGCAGTTGCACAAATATCTGGTGGCGATGCTTTTGTTAGAGGATCAAGAGTACAAATTGGAGTTGAAGGCCAAGGTGGTTTTGAAGGCGCAAATGCTCCTGCTCCCGCTGGTTATAACTTTAGAGGTGGCTTTGGTCTCTCAGGTATGGTTTCAAACCCATTAGCTTCGCCAGGTTGGGCAAATTTTAACGGAGATTTTTTTACTCCTGGTGCGCCAGAAAACGGGTGGGGCTTAGTATTTGGTAATACAGCTGCAAGTCCTGGTTTACACAACAATAGAACTGGAGGTTTTTACCAGATTTTTGCAGGTTCTGCATTAACGTATACTGCAAGAGGAACTTGTTTTGAAGAAGCTAATTGGTCGGCTGCAGCTACATCTGGCACTAATAATGTACAAGTTAGTGTAAAATATTTAGTTGGTGCAAACGATTCTTATTTTACAACAATTGTTACCTTAACTAATACTTCAACGGGCACAATTCCAACAATGTATTATTACAGAAATATTGATCCAGATAATAATCAATCAATATCAGGAAATTTCATGACCAATCAATTAATTGAAAATCAACCTACAACAGACCCTTGTAATGTTGCATGTGTAAGTGCATCGCAACCTGCAACCGGAATGAGCGGAGCTTCATATATTGGGTTTGCTGCAATTGGTGCTGAGTATAGAGCAACATACGGAGGTTTTACAGAAAAAAATGCTTTTAATATGTGGAACAGTGGTCCTACAGCTTCAGGTTTTGGAACCCCATTTTTTGTTCAAACACCAGGTTCTGCAAACTATGATGATGAGGCAATTCAAATATCTTGTCAAATTCAAAATTTTTTACCGGGAACAACTCGTACCATTCGTTTTGTTACAATTTTAGATTCATCAAGAGCGGCTAAAAAAGCTGCGCTAGTTAGTTTAATTAATGCATCATCTTCTGTTTCAACTGGTACCGTTGCACCTCCAATTGATGTAACACCTTTAGCAAATTTAACTATTTATGGTTGCGGTCCAGTAGTTACAACATTATTTGCAATACCAGGCTTTAGTACAACTCCATTATGTGCTTCTATTGCCTCTTTATCATCAGCTGTTTCTTCTACACCTACATTATGTTGGTACGATTCTTTAGTTGGAGGTACATACTTAGGTTCTGGTTTAAGTTTTATTACACCAACTCTTACTGCTGGTAGTACTACGTTTTATGTTGGATATTGTCCTGATTCAACCTCTTGTACTGGTGGTGGAGCTTGGACTTCTGTAAGAACGCCAATTACCGTAAATGTAATACCAGTGCCTGTGCCTATTAATGTAACAGGGGTTTTATCAATTTGTTCGGGAGCAAGCACAACATTAAGTGCAACACCTGGTTTATATAATTACAACTGGAGTCCACCTACAAGTTTAAGCAGTAGTACAACAGCTACAGTTGTTGCATCACCTACAATTACTACAACCTATACAGTTTCTAATGGTATTGGGGCGTGTTACTCTCAAACATTAGTTACAGTTGTTGTAAATCCTATTCCAACCTTAACAATAAGTGCCAGCAGTAACACAATTTGTGCAAATAACTCAGTAACATTAACAGCAAATGCTAGCATACCAGTAACGTATACTTGGTCGCCAGCTGGAACATTAAGTGCTCCTAATTCTGCAATAACTACTGCCTCTCCATTAGGCACTACAACTTATTCTTTATTGGTTTCAGTAGGTGCTTGTACTAATAGTGCTTCACAAACAATTAATGTTGTACCATCACCAATTTTGGCTGTTTTAACAGTAACAAATACAACATGTGGTTTATGTAATGGTAGTATTGAAGCTACTGCATCAGCAGGATTAGCACCTTACACTTATTCATGGGCACCTAGCACAAGTACTCAATCTGTAATTACAGGTTTATGCGAAGGAACTTACAATGTAATGATTACTGATGCTAATAATTGTAAATCAACTTTTAATTCTGCTGTAGCAGGATCGGCCATTTTTCAGGCAAGTTTATCCGCTTCTACTACCGATGTATTTGCTGGTGAACCAATAACGTTAACAGGTATTGGTGGAGTTACTTATACTTGGTCGCCAAGTACTTCTTTAAGTTGTGTTAACTGCCCTGTAACAATAGCTACGCCAGCCGAAGATATTACGTATTGTGTAGAGGCAACATCTGTTGATGGTTGTAAAGACACTGCTTGTATTGAAATAACCATTAAGTGTGGAGATGTATTTGTTCCAAATGCCTTTTCGCCAAACAATGATGGGCATAATGATGAATTGATGGTTTATGGAAACTGCATTAAAGATTTAGTGTTTAGAGTGTATGACAGATGGGGAGAATTAGTATTTGAAAGTTATGACACTTCAACTAAATGGGATGGTAAATACAAGGGGTTTGCAGTAAATGCAGGGGTGTTTATTTACCAACTGTCGGCTAAATTAAGAAGCGGTGAAGTAGTAAGTAAAAAAGGAAACATTACTGTTATTAAATAATTTGTTCTAAATTAATGATTAAAAAATAGGCTGTCTCAAACGTATAAAATAGTTATGCCGAACTCGATTCGGCATCTCTAAAGAGGTTAATTTCACTCATCTCTAGATTCTGAAACAAGTTCAGAATGACTGTAAAACTGACTTTTGAGACAGCCTCTTTATTTTATAAAACTAAATTTACTAGCTAAATAAAGAAATCACTTTTAAAAACTTTGGTACACCGCTTTTTTTATTCAAAAAAAGCGGAGAGAAATAGTGTGTGGTATTATATTTATTTTGAAGGGGACGAATCCCGATTTACTAGCCTGGTTGGGGAAAGAGAAAATTTACCTATTTCCGGACTAATTACCTCTTTTTACATATTATTTTTTCTATTCGATTTTTAGATTCGGTGCTTACTTCGCATTGATCTGCAAACATTTTCCAATTAAAAACAACTGCTTGCACCTCATCAATAATTTTACTTGCGTTTTTTATTTTAAAATAATTACCCAATTCCATTAAATGTTTTTTTGTAGGATTTTTACTTTCTCTTGCAACGCTTGTGCTATGCATACCGTGCCCCGAACTCGAAAAGGTTAAATCATAAGCAGGCGCTACTTTCCATGTTCCATTGGCATCCATTAAAAATGCAAAGTTCTTACTGTGATCATCCCGGTTATGTGCAAAAACATTGAACGCCGCTAAACGTAATATTTTTTCGTAAGCATGTACGTCTCTTTCAAGTCTAAAAGCACAGTCCATTAAATCGCCGTAATCCATATTACTCAACCTATAATCATCATGCATTATTCCTGCCGCCGAGTGTAAATGCAATCGTTTATTAATATTTCTATCAAATCGTTTGGTTCCAAAATAAGCTTGCCCCGATAGCCCTTTAAAAAGTTTAGATTCACTCATTTCTATACCTGCATCTAATACCATTTTATAATAAGCATATTCTATATTTGCTATATCTGGCCTATCAAAAGAAGATGGAAATTTTATTAGCCAATGTTCAAAGCCATTCGGTAATGTTTTTTCGGTACCAATTAAATGTTGTGTAGTAGGATTATATCCAACTAATATTTTTGGACGAGCGCCACCTGAAGAACCGCCAAGTTTAAACAATTCATCCAACACATTGGTTGCTGCCCCAGTAATTATTTGATTAGTTGCTTTTGCAATTTCATCTAATTCAACTTTAAATTCAATTTGTACTTCTTCATCTATTTCTGGTTTGTAAGTTAAAGCACCCATACCATTACCACCAACATAAGCCAATCTATCAAGTACTGTAATATCATCAATTGAAACACCTCTTGCAGTTAAAGCTCTATCTAACAGTAATTTTCCCCAACCGTCAGGCAATGAATCTGAAAAAACGCCATATAACCCTTCAAAAGGAAATGGATCGGCTTTATTTATTAAGTTATTTAATTTTAATTTAATAGGGGATATTTCTAATCCTCTTTTAATTAAATCTGTATAATATTTAAAATAAATATTTTTAGCATCACTTACTAATTCTCCAACAGCAATATCTTCTTCATTTAACTGAATAGAAACTATTATTTTTTCAATGTGTTCCATTATATCCTTGTTTTATCACTAAATAATTTATCTATCTCTTTTAAACTTTCGGTTGGTTTAAAAATCATTTCAAAGTCGTTTATTCGGTTTAAAATTTGAGCAAGTTTTAATAATGATTCTAATGAAATTTGTCCAGATAATTCAAAGCGTTTAATGCTCCCAAAAGAAACACCAGAACGCTTGGCTAATTCACTTTGCGTTAATCCACTCTGTTTCCTTAAAGTTTTATGCTTTAATGCAAGGTCTTCTAAAATATCAGAAGGTTTTTTATCAAATCCAAACTTTCCCATAATGGCTAATATATTAAACAAATATATAAATTTATTGAATAAATAGCTAATATATTAGCCATTTTAATTCAAATAAGCTAAACTGGAATTGAGGAGAATATCTTAAAAAATTATGGTATTACTTAGATTATATTTAATAAAAACTTCGGTACACCGAAGTTTTTCATTCAGAAAAAGCGGAGGTAAATAGTAAATGTGGTATTATATTGATTTTGAAGGGGTTCGAATCCCTATCTCTCCGCTGAAAGGGACTTAGGCTCAAAAAGAGAACTAAGTCCCTTTTTTATTAAAGCCAAATCGCCCGTGTGTCGGGCGATTTGTGCAATTATAAAGTTGATTTCAGAGGTTCGAAATGCTCCGTCAATATAAACAGGTGCTTTCCATTCTTTTAAATTCTAATCGGTTTAATATTCCTTCTCTTCATCTTCTTCATCCTCGCTGAATTTGGACTTCTTTAAGTTCTTCGGGGTTTCTGTTGGTAATTTGGTTCGAACAGGGTAAATTTGAGCCCGCCCGGTTACCATTATTCTTCATTTTTTATAGTTTTAACTAATATACAACAATTTTCCGCTTTTTCTGAATGTAAAACTTCGGTACACCGAAGTTTTTACAAAATTAGCTAATTTATAATACCATAACTATATTATTTAGTTAATGGTTTGTTTTTGGTTAATTGTTTACATCCCATGCTACATTGCCTACATCCAGCACATTTATTATTATTTACTCTTTGTTTTATTGCTTCTTTTACACGTTTTCTTACATCAAAATTTAAAGGAATATCAAAATATACTTCGTAAGGTGTGCGCGGCCTATGTTTATAATGTGGTCTAATCTCATTATAATCTTTTACAACCCATTTTAGGTAATTATCAAGTGCCTTAATGGTTTCAAATTTTCTGTTCCTTAAGTACCGTCCTTTTATAGTTCTATGAACTGCTTCTACAGGCGAATTTGAAAACCTAATATCTTTTAATGCTCTAATTTTTGTGATTTTATGCTTGCTTAGTTTAGCTATAAAAGCATCTATGTATTTATTGTGGTTTTCCTTGCCTCCATCGGCAACTAAAAAACTATGTTGTTGTGAAGGATGTTTGGCAATAACCTTTAATGCCTTACTTAATGAATTCCTAACTATATCAAATGTGTTGGCATTTGCTACATGATATCCTAAAATCATTTTGGAATAATTGTCCATAACAAAACTGATACAAATATTTTTTCCATCAATTAATGGATAAAATGTTGTATCAACGTGCAAGTATTCGTTTGGATATTTTGCCACAATCCCAACTTTCTTTTTCTGCTTTTTAACCAACTTTTTTTGTATGCCCCATAATCTCGCATACTTATACCAACTATATAAACTAGCCACTAATTTCTTTTTCCTTAATGCATCTCCTTGTATCGACATAATTGGCCAATGATCGGTTTCTGGACTTGTAAGCAAGTTTTTTATTTTAACTACCTCTTTATTTTCGAGTTGTTGTGGGTGCCGTTTTACGCAAAGTTGCGTGTAGGAGTCAAAACACTCAAATCTTGATTCTAAAACCCATTGGTAATACAGAGGTTTTGATAGGTTTAGAATTTTTAGTGTTTTATCCAAACCCAAAAACTCTTTTAAATAATTTATGGTAGTAATAATCTTATTTTGTAGTTCTTTATCTCCTTTTGCTTTTTTTACAATTGGTAATAACACATGAGATAGTGTTAACCACGATTTTGAAAGATTGTATAACAACGATTTTAATCTTTTATTTTCTGCATTTAACTCAAAAACGTTAAAGGCATCATCAAAATGATATCGGAACTCATGCCCTAAGTATTTGGAATAGTCGGCTTTTCGCCAAGTGGAAATTGTTGAGTAAGGTATTTTCTTCCTAAAATCATCAGGAAGTAAGTTTTCTTTTCCTATTGCATAAAGGAAAACGATGGATGAATCATACTTTTTTTTCATATATTGATATTTAATAGTTATTTACTTTAAACAAATATTAAAAGTACTTTATCAATATATCACCAATTAAATAAAATTAAAAAGCCCTGAAACTATTAATTTCAGGGCTTTTAGGTTAATTTGGTTTTTTTAAAGTTGTCCGACTAGGGCTCGAACCTAGACTCTACTGAACCAAAATCAGTCGTGTTGCCAGTTACACCATCGGACAATCTCAAACTAATTAAAGTTTGGGCGACAAAAATAACAAAATTATTTCATTTACAAAAAAATCATAAAAAATAAATTTCATTCTGTTAAACTCGGTTTTTTAATTAAATTCGCATCTTACACAAAATAATAATTTATGTCGTTTAAAAAATTGAATAACATTGTTGGTTGGTTGGTATTTTTAATAGCTGCCTTTACCTATATTTCTACTATTGAACCTACTGCTAGTTTTTGGGATTGTGGCGAGTACATTGCTTGTGCTTATAAATTAGAAGTTGGGCATCCTCCTGGAGCGCCTTTTTTCTTGTTAGTAGGTAGATTTTTCTCTCTTTTAGGTGGTGGAGATCCTGCTATCGCGGCAAAAATGATAAACATAATGTCTGCTTTATGCAGTGCATTCACCATTTTATTTTTATTTTGGACAATTACTCGCTTAGGTATTAAAGCTTTAGTTAAAAAAGGTGAAGTATTTACTGATGTGCAACAATGGGCTGTATTAGGAGCTGGTATTGTTGGTGGTTTAGCATATACCTTCTCTGATTCTTTTTGGTTTTCGGCTGTTGAAGGTGAGGTTTATGCCATGTCATCTTTCTTTACTGCAATAGTTTTTTGGGCAGTTTTAAAATGGGAAGAAGAAGATACAACTAACCCTGCTGGTTCAATGCGTTGGTTGGTATTAATTGCTTATTTAATGGGTTTATCAATTGGTGTCCATTTATTAAATTTATTAACAATTCCAGCTATTTGCTTTATTTACTACTTCAAAAAATATCCATTTACTTGGAAATCGTTTTTTGTTACTGGATTTGTTTCATTAATAATTTTAGGAGGAATTCAAAATGTGATGATTCCTAAAATAGTGAAGTTTGCTGCTGATTACGAAGTGTTTTTTGTAAATAAAGTGGGCTTAGGATTTAATATTGGTTCAATTATTTACTTTATTTTATTGATAATTGCCATTACTTCACTTATTGCCTTTACCATAAAAAGAGATGAGAAGTTTTATAAAATAGGTTTTTATACGGCTATATTATTTGTAGCTATATGCGCTATTTCAGGTAATGGAGCTTCAGCAATTGTTAGTCGTGCTATAGTAATGGGAGGTTTGTTATATGGTATTAATTACTTAAAAACAAAAAACATAAATACATTAAATGTAATTTTAGTTGGTTTTACAACCTTATTAATTGGCTACTCTTCGTTTTTTGTTTTAATAATTCGTTCTCAGGCAAATACACCAATGGATGAAAATGATCCAGAAAACGCAATTACAATGCTTTCTTACTTAAATCGTGAACAATATGGCGATTGGCCTTTAACTTACGGACAGTATTACAATGCTCCAACAAAATCATCAAATACGTTTGGGGATAGAGACCCAATTTTTGCAAAAGATGAAAAATCTGGGAAATACATTGTTACAGATGATCGTAAAAAATCTGTTCCAGTTTATGAAGATGAATATTGTACTGTATTTCCGCGTATGTGGAGCCAACAGCCTAACCACGAAGCATCATATAGATTTTGGGGTGATGTAGCTAATCATCATAAAACAAAAACTAAAATGAATGATCGTACAGGTGAAATGGAGGAAGTGCAAATTCCAACATTTGCAGCTAACATCAATTATTTTATCAGCTACCAATTAAAATACATGTACTTACGTTATTTTGCTTGGAACTTTATTGGTCGTCAAAACGACATACAAGGTTTAAATGGTAACCCATTAGAAGGTAACTGGAAAACAGGTATTAAAGGCTTTGATGATTTTATTTTAGATTCAGATACTGCATTTGTGCCTCATAGTGCTTCTAATAATATGGCAAGTAATTCGTTTTACGCTTTACCATTTATATTAGGTTTACTTGGTATGTTTTTTATGTATCAAACTAAAAAAGATGATTTATGGGTGGTAGCATTATTATTTTTATTAAATGGTGTAGCTGTGGTATTTTACTTAAATCAATACCCATACCAGCCACGTGAGCGTGATTATGCTTATGTTGCATCGTTTTATGGCTTTGCCATTTGGATAGGCTTAGGTGTATTGTTTTTATTTAATTTGTTAGTATCAAAAACTAATGGAAAAACTGCTGTTGTTATAGCAACAGTTGTGGGTTTAATAATACCAACATTAATGGCTGCCGAAGGTTGGGATGATCATAATCGTTCAAAAAGAAGAATGAGTAGAGATTTTGCTGTGAATTATTTAAATTCATGTGCGCCAAATGCCATCTTATTTACTAATGGAGATAACGATACTTTCCCATTATGGTATGCGCAAGAAGTAGAAGGTGTGAGAACAGATGTGCGTGTTGTAAATTTAAGTTTATTACAAACCGATTGGTATATCGCACAAATGCGCAGAGCAGCTTATGAATCAGAGCCAGTGCCGTTTACTATAGATCCTGAAAAATTAGTTCAAAATAAACGCGAAGTAGTTTATTTAATGGATAAAAATACAGGGCCTTATAATTTGAAAAAGGCAATTGAGTTTGTTGAGTCGGATGACATTAATAACAAATTTGAAAACGGTGGAAAATATTATGATTACATACCTGCAAATACATTTTATATTAATGTAGATTCGATGCAAGTAATGAAAAGTAAAGTAATTCCAGTGAAAGACACTGCGCGTTTAGTTAAAACAATGAAATGGAATATTAACCGTGGTTATTTAACTAAAAATGATTTAATGGTGTTAGATTTAATTGCTCATAACAATTGGAAACGCCCAATTTATTTTGCTGTAACTACTGGTGCAGAGGCTTACTTAGGATTAGAAGATTACTTCCAATTAGAAGGTTTAGCTTATAGATTAACTCCTATTAAAAATACTGAGCAAGAAATGCAACAAGGCGGTAGAGTTAAAACGGATATTATGTATGATAATATCATGAAATTTGAATGGGGCGGATTAGATCAAAAAGGTGTAAGTTTAGATGAAAACTGTACACGTATGGCATCTAATATGCGTATGCAAATGGCAACTTTAGCTGGTGCATTAATAAACAAAGGACAAAAAGATAAAGCTGAAAAAGTATTAGATCTTTGTTTAGAAAAAATGCCTGATGAAAACGTAAGGTACGAAGCTACTCTCTATACAATTATAGCTGGATATTATCAAATTGGTAAAATGGATAAGGCAATTAAATTATCTGATAAGTTATTTGATATTTATGAAAATGATTTAAAAGTGTACAACAGTCAAAAATCAGTTCATAGAGCTTCATTTAATAGAGAGATTGGTCAAGCAAAAGAAATCATGCGTCGTTTAACCATGTTAGCGGAGCAATTTAAACAAGAAGCTTACTTTAAACAATTAATGCAAAGATTGCAAGCAAATGTGCCTGCAGAGGAATTAATGCCTCAAGATCAACAAGGGCAACCTGTAATGCAGTAATTTCAGAATAATATTAACTTAAAAAAACACGATAAGAAATTATCGTGTTTTTTTTGTTTGAAATAAATAGTCGACCATCATGTAATTTAAAAGTGTTGATATATAAGGATTTTTGGTGAAATCATAGTTTTAAAATCTGCTAGAAAAATAATCTAAAGGTCAAAATATCGGCGTTTTAATTTTAGTGAGGTGCGGTAGGTCCTGGCAAAACGGTGCGAAATCCTAATTTTTCAGGAGGAGCTGAAGCGTAGAAAGTGCGATGAAAAATGGATTTGGTGTTTTGCCTAGTTTTTTTTGTTTCTTTTTTCAACATGGAAAAAAGAAAAATTAAACTAAATGACTTTTTGAGGGACAACTAAATAGTGTGAAATTTTTTAATGATTAGAATCTAAATCTTATTTAAAATAGAAGTCGTTGAGAAGCCCTGAACAAAATCAATGGTTTTAACTATGCCGCCATTTTCTGTAACTTCCTTGTAGCCAACAATGTTTTCAGGTGTATAGTCACTTCCTTTTACCAAAACATTAGGCATAATAAGTTTTATTAAATTTAAAGGAGTTTGTTCTTCAAAATAAATTACAGCATCTACACATTCAAGTGCTGATAATAAAATTGCTCTTGCTTCTTCGTTATTAATTGGTCTATTTGGAGCTTTACCTTGTTGTTTAACTGAGTTATCTGTATTTAATCCAATAATTAATTTATCACCTAAATCCCTGGCCCGTGATAAATATTCAACATGGCCTTTATGCAATATATCAAAACAACCATTTGTAAAAACAATTTTCTTATTTTCTTCTTTCCATGTTTTTACAACGTTAGTAATTGATTGTGTTGTAAATAATTTTGAATGCAATTTATCCTGAAACAACATCTTCTTTTTCTTTATTTACAAGCGGTAAAACAATTAAACTAATTAATCCAAGAGAAACAATTAATACAAATTGTGATGTCCAGGCCATCCAAGGAAATGCAAAAGCGGTAATAACACTTATTCCATAAAATTGCAATAAGTTTTTTACAATTGCTGGATACGCTCCTAATCCACCAGGCGAAAATGCCACTCCAAACGTGCCAAACAACATTAATACTAAGCATTCTGAATGGCCTAAGTGTTCAGTTTCTTTAAATGCATAAAAACAAAAATAAAGTGAGTAAAAATAACAAGCCCAAATAGCAACACTTAATAAAATAAAAGTGTATTTGTTTTCCATATCCTTTACCGAACTTAAACCTTTACCAAAACCTTTTATTATAGAGCCAAATTTAGTGTTAAGCATAGCACTAATTTTTTTTCTTAGAAGTAAAAAGGCAATTAAACCACCAACTACAATTATTGAGATAATAATTAATTTAACAGGTTGATCAGAAAGGTTAGTTAATTTATTTTTTAAAGGGGTTGTAATGTATTCACTAGTTAAGGAAGCTAATTCAGAAAATTGAGCAAACAGTGTTAAAATAAATATTACAAATAATAATAAAACATCAATAATACGCTCTGTAATTACTGTGCCCAAAGCCACTTCAAAAGGAACTTTATCATATTTAGCTACAATGGTACAACGTGTTAATTCGCCCATACGGGGAATACCGTAATTTGCAAAATAGCCCACTAAAACAGCACCTAAAGAGTTTAATGGTTTTACTTTATAGCCAAGTGGCTGTAATAAATAATTCCAACGGAATGCCCTTAAATAATGACTCAATAGAGAAATTATAACTGAAACAAAAACCCAAAAGTAGTTTGCTGATTTAAATGAATCGGCTATTTTATCTTTATCTGCCCAAACAGATTTAATAGAAAGCCATGTTAGCAAAATACCAACACTAAGCAAAATAATAAATTGAATAATTGATTTAGTGTTAGTAGTTTTTGTCATTATTTTAAACTATTTGTTTTAGTATCTGGAAATACAACCCATGGTTTAAATGATTTAGCTTCTTCAAAGTCCATACCTGCATAAGATATAATAATAACAATATCTCCAAGGCTAACTCGTTTGGCAGCTGGGCCATTTAAACAAATAACTCCAGAGCCACGTTCTCCTTTTAAAACGTAGGTTATAAAACGTTGCCCATTATTTTTGTTTAAAATATGTACTTGTTCGTTTTCTATAAAATTTGCAGCATCCATTAAATCTTCGTCAATGGTTATGCTACCTATATAATCCAATTCTGCTTGTGTAACAGTAACACAGTGTATTTTGGATTTCATTACTTGAATTTGCATGCGGTAAATGTACTAAAAAGTATATTAATTTTGAGTTTCTGTAGAATTTGTATTTAATTCAAATTCTTGAACTTTTTGAGCAAGTTTTAGTTCTTCTAAATCTTTTTTTCTAATCACAAAAGTGTCTGTCCATGTATCATGCCAGCCCATACCCGAAAAACATGAAAAAGATTCAAATGGAACTATTCTTGAATAGGAACGTTTTACAATTGTTAAAAAATCTGGTTTTTCACCATATTCATTTACAACAATTCTTCCTAAAATTAATTTTCCAGGTGTTGTACCCATGCTCGATTCAAATAATATGTAATACCCTGGATATAATATTAACCAAGAAATTAATCTATCTAATAAATTCCCATAACCACTATCTACAGCATTTTCAACATCAATACCCATGCTCATTAGTATTATTACAATGGGTACAGCCACAATTAATGCAAAAAAATAATAAATTATAATATCAATAATATAATGTCCAAATCTACTCCATCCTTCAACCACAGGAACTTCTTTAAATCTAACAAATGATTTTTTTTTTTTTTTCCTTTCACCAAACTCGTTTTTTATGGGCCTTTTAACGGTTTGATTTTCCCTAATTTCTGTTCTTTTAGTTTTTGCCATAAGTATTTTTTATAAATAT
>CALMMX010000142.1 GCA_937868545.1 uncultured Bacteroidota bacterium | reverse complement strand
GATTTATTACCTGCGGATTTAATTGGGACTATGATTTATAATCAAAAACAAGAGCAGTTTTCGATTCGTAAAGGGCCAATTTTTGCAAACTTTGTTTTGGCCGATGAGATTAACCGTGCACCTGCAAAAGTTCAATCTGCTTTGCTTGAAGCCATGCAAGAAAAACAAGTAACCATTGGTGAAGAAACATTTAAATTACCAAATCCATTTTTAGTATTAGCGACTCAAAATCCAGTAGAGCAGGAGGGAACTTATCCTTTACCTGAAGCTCAAATGGACCGTTTTATGCTAAAAGTTGTAATTACTTACCCTACAAAAGAAGATGAGCGTAAAGTAATTGCAGCAAATATATCTCGCCAAGGAATGCCTAAGGCTAGTATTGTTTTAAAACCTGAAGCTATTTTAGATGCGCGTAATGTTGTAAAAGACGTTTACATGGATGAAAAAATTGAGCGTTACATTGTTGATATTGTTTTTGCAACTCGTTTCCCTAAGGAATATAAATTAGAAAAATTTGCGCCATTAATTTCTTACGGTGGATCTCCACGTGCAAGTATTAATTTAGCATTGGCTGCAAAAGCATACGCTTTTATTAAACGAAGAGGTTATGTTATACCTGAAGATGTTCGTGCTGTATGTTTAGATGTGATGCGTCACCGTATTGGATTAACTTATGAAGCAGAAGCAGAAAACATTACTACAGAGCATATTATTAATGAGTTATTAAACGCGGTTGAAGTACCTTAGAAATTTTAAATGATAAATTTTGAATGTTGGATGAGTTTTTTATTCAACATTTATAATTCAAAATTCAACATTAATTATATTGGAAACTGCAGAATTACTAAAAAAAGTACGTAAAATCGAAATCAAAACTAAGGGTTTGAGTAATCAGATATTTTCTGGTGAGTATCACTCTGCGTTTAAAGGTCGTGGTATGGCATTTAGTGAAGTGAGAGAATATACACCTGGTGATGATGTTAGAACAATTGATTGGAACGTAACTGCACGATTGAGAACACCTTATGTTAAAGTGTTTGAGGAAGAACGTGAACTAAGTGTAATGATTTTAGTGGATGTGAGTGCCAGTGGTAAATTTGGGACTCAAAAACAATTTAAACAAGACTTAATCACTGAGCTATGCGCTGTTATAGCTTTTTCGGCCTCTCAAAATAACGATAAAATTGGCGTTATATTTTTTAGTGATAAAATAGAAAAATTTATCCCTCCTAAAAAAGGTAAGTCTCATATTTTAAGAATTATACGTGAGCTTATTAATATTGAACCACAACAAACAGGAACAAATATTGAATTAGCATTAAAGTACTTAACTAATATTATTAAAAAGAAAAGTATTTGTTTTTTAATCTCTGATTTTTACGACAAACATTCGTTTTCTGATGCTATGAAAATTGCGAATCGTAAACACGATTTAGTAGCCTTAAGAATTAACGATAAACATGAAAGCCTATTACCTGAAGTTGGATTAGTGAAATTAATGGATAATGAAACTGGTAAAACTATTTGGGTTGATACTAGTAGTAAACATTTTCAAGCCCAGCAAAAAATTAATCATTTAAAGTTTGAAGCCGAATTAAAAGATACTTTTAATAAGAGTGGAGTTGATTTTACAACTATTTACACCCACGAAGGTTATATTAAACCATTAATGAATTTATTTAAAAAGAGATAAAGGAAGAGACTTAAGTGGGACAAAAGGGATTTAAGATACTATAAGACAGAATATATAAAAAAGATTTAATTAATGAATAAAATAAACTATATAATTACGTTTCTATTTGCTTTTTGCTTATTGCCTTTTGCAAATTATGCGCAGGTAGAAGTTCATGCTGTTTTAGATACAAATGTATTACGTATAGGTGAACAAACTAAATTAGATATTTATGTAAACTATAATGCAAAACAAGAAAAAAATATTTCTATAGAATGGCCAAATTTTGAAGATACTATTATTAAACAAATTGAGATTATAAGTGCTTCAAAAATTGACACCACATTTCCTGATAAAAATAATCCAGATGTAATTCAACAACATTTACAATTTACAGTTACATCATTCGATTCAGGTTATTATGCAATTCCTCCTTTTAAATTCATTATTAATAATGACACTGCAAATACAAAACTAACTGAAATCTTAATGTTAGAAGT
>CALMMX010000141.1 GCA_937868545.1 uncultured Bacteroidota bacterium | reverse complement strand
TAGCAGCTGCATGTTCTTCGTGTGTATGCATCTCTTCCTCTTGGTTTCTAACTTTTACTAAGTAAGAAACTGTTGGTTTAACACCTACTTCTTCTAATAACACGTAGTTTTTATCATCACTTCTCCATTTAGATACTTCAGATTTTTCATCATTAGCATCACCAAACATAATTGCATTTGTAGGACAAGCTTGTTGACATGCAGTTTTAATTGAACCATCAACTAAAGGAGTACCAGCTTTTTTAGCAACTAATTTACCAGCTTGTAAACGTTGTTGACACATTGAGCATTTTTCCATAACCCCTCTTGTTCTTACAACAACATCTGGATTTAATACCATACGTCCTAAATCTTGTTGTGCTGGGTTAATATCAGTAAACATGTCGTTTGCATTGTAGTTAAACCAGTTGAAACGACGAACTTTAAATGGACAGTTATTAGCGCAGTAACGAGTACCAATACAACGGTTATAAGTCATCATATTTAATCCTTCAGAACTATGGCTAGTTGCTAATACTGGACAAACGTTTTCACAAGGAGCATGATTACAGTGTTGGCACATCATAGGTTGGAAAGTTACCTTCGGATTATTTGAAGGATTTTCCATATCTAAGTACATTTGTTTACCACCTACATGTTCTTCATGAGCTTTTTCTTTATTCATGTCAGATGTGTAGTAACGATCAATACGTAACCAGTGCATCTCACGAGTTTTGCTAACCTCTTCTTTACCTACAACATGTACATTGTTTTCAACAGTACAAGCTACAACACAAGCAGCACAACCAATACAAGAAGTCATATCAATTGTTAAACCCCATTTATGACCAATTCTTGCAAATGAATCATATAAATCAACTTCTGCAATAGGTTTTTTACCACCACCATGCATTGGTAAAGCAGCAATTGGATTCCAAACTTCTTTATCTTTATTTTTGTATTCTTTTAATGAAACTTCTCTTAACAAATACTCCTCACGTCCCATAATTGTATGGTGAATTTGAGTAGCTGCAAATTTATGTTCTTCGCTAGTTTTTTTAATTGAAACTGATAAGCTAGAATTTGTTAAAGTTTCATTAGCAATAGTTATGAAAGGATATGCATTAACACCTACAGAAGCATTTTCTTCTTTGTTAAATGCCACTTTCATATCTTTTCCTGTTCTACCGTAACCTACAGCTAAACCAATTGTTCCAATTGCTTGACCAGGTTGAGGATAAACAGGTACTTTTATTGTTACACCATTTACTGTTAGTTCTGCTATAGAACCAATAATATCTTGGCGTTTCATTTCATTTAAGCCTAATTTAGCAACATCTGCTGGGCTCATTGTAATGTAGTTATCCCAAGTTACTTTAGAGATTGGATCAGGTAATTCCATTAACCATGGGTTATTACTTTGATTTCCATTTCCTAAACCTACTTTTTCGTAAACTACTAATTCCCACTCTCCACCTTTTGCTGAAGTTGCAGTTGTTGCAGCTTTGTTGTAATCCGGTGTTGGGTAAGTAGCTACTGCAGAAACTGTAGAAACTTCAGCTTTTGGAGCTTCAACTTCTGCTACAACATCATTTACTAATTCATTTACAACTGCAGCAACACCCGTTGCAGCAATTTTACCAGTAGAATCAAGTTTTGCAGGTACAAATGGGATTTCTTTTACAACAGATACTTTTAAAACACCATCATGTAAAGTATGAGCCCAAAAAGAAGCAAAATCTAAATATTTTCCTTGTTGAGGGAATACATGATTATTCCAATATCCTTGTAAGTAAGTTAAATAATCTGTTTTAATACCAGACCATTTTAATAATGTATCTTGAACCTGACGAGTTCCTTCGTATTTAGGAGCTCTAAAGATTTGATTAATTGTTGGTTGTTGCAATGAAAAATGTCCACGTTTTGGATTTGCATCACCCCAAGATTCTAAATAATTATTATCAGGGCAAACAAAATCTGCTAACATTGAAGTTTCATCTAAATATTGAGAGAAAGAAACTTTAGTAGCAACTTTTTTATAAGCATCAACAAATTTTAATGAAGCTGGAGCAGTATAAACTGGATTACAGTTATACGTCATTAAAGTACCAACTTTTCCAGAATTCATATCTGCAATTAAGTCGATAAATTCTTTGTCGTTACCTTGTTTTAAATTGAAGTTTAATTCAACATCAACTGTTTTACCATAGTTATCTAACATTTTATTAATGCCATTAACTAAAGTTTGACAAGCTTCATCGTTATATCCGCAAACAACAATTGATTTTCCTTTATTAGAAACTAAATCTTTTGCAGCTTTTGCAATTGCTTTAACAGCTTCAGGATTAGAAGATACCTTTGCATCAGAAACTTTAGAGTTTCCAGTTGCACCAGCTACTTCATTATATAAAGATGCAATTACTTTCCCAAATTCTGAAGGTTTAACCATGTAACGCTCATCAGCATTAGCACCAGTTAAAGATAAATTAGCTTCGAAATGGTAATGTTTACTCATTTCTAAGTTTTCGCGAGTAACTTTACGAGTTTTGCTATATTGATTTGCAAATTCGATAGGATTTAACCAAGTACCTAAGAAATCACATGCAACACCAACTATAGTTTTTGCTTTAGAAAAATCGTAAGAAGAAACTACTGATTTACCAAATACATTTTTATTTGCATTAATTAACGCAGAATAAGAAATAGCGTCGTAAGTTACATGTTTTGCATTTGGGTTTTTTGCAATAAATTCAGCAATAACAGCCTTTGTAGAAGGACTAATAATTGTAGAACTTAAAATAACAGCTTGCCCAACCGACATTGATTTTGCTACAGCATCATCAACATTTTTCCAAGTTGTAGCTTCGCCTTTTGCTAATGGTCCTCTTAAACGAGCACCATCATATAAACTTAAAACTGAAGATTGAACTCTAGCACTAGTAGCACCATGGCTTACTTTTGATAAATCATTTCCTTCAATTTTAATAGGACGACCTTCGCGAGTTTTAACTAAAATAGATGCATAATCATGCCCATCATAAAATGTAGAAGCATAAAAATTTGCAACACCTGGAGTTACCTCTTCTGGTTTCACAACGTAAGGAATAGCTTTATTAACAGGCGTTTCGCAAGCTGCTAACGCAACTGCGGCAGTACTAAAGCCCATTACTTTTAAGAAATCTCTACGACTTGTGCCGTTAGTTTTTGCATCATCACCTGTAAGAAATTCTTCCATAGGTAAGGTTTCAGCAAACTCATTGTTTTTGCTTTGTACAAAGTCTTCGCTGTTGTTTAGTTCAGGTAAGCCTTTCCAGTATTTTTTTGACATTGACATGTTTTATATTTCTTGTAATTACCGGTTTCTAACAATTAATAGTGACATTTAGCGCATTCAAGTCCTCCGATTTTATCAACCGTAAACTTAACGTCGTATTGTCCTTTGTATTTTTCTTTTAATGCTTTATGCATTCTATCGTAATAAGCATTTCCTTCCATTGCAACTTCTGTTTTACGGTGGCATTCTACACACCATTTCATTGTTAATGGATTTTTTTGCTCAGCAACAGTCATTTTCTTCAAATCACCATGGCAAGTAGCACATTCTTGTTTACCTACAACTACGTGTTGAGAGTGGTTAAAATATACGTGATCTGGTAAAGTGTGAACTTTTATCCATTTAATTGGATTTTCTGGATTTTCATAATTACCAGTTTTAGGATTAAAGCCCGATGCATCATAAATTTTTTGAATTTCTTTTTCACCATATTGTGGCCCTTTTTGAATTCCTTTATGGCAGTTCATACAAACATTTACAGATGGAATACCAGCATGACGAGATTTCTCTACTGTATTGTGGCAATATTGACAAGCAATTTCATTATCACCCGCATGTAATTTGTGAGAGAATTTAATTGGTTGTTCTGGTTTATATCCTTTTTGTGTAGTGTAATCATAATACACACCTAAATTGTAACATGCATTCCAGCAAGATTTCATTCCTGCAAAAACAATGATGATCCCAAATACACCAACTAAACGACGGTGACCACTCATCCAGTTTTTTACTTCTTGCCAAAAAGAAATTTCATCTTCTTGAGGTAAACCTGCTTTATAATTTTGTGAGTTTCTTAATGAATGACGAACGCTACGTAAAGCACCAATAATTAATGCTAAAATAACAACTGCTCCTAACAATAAATACAAAGGATCAATTGCACCTTGTGGAGCTTGAGGAGCAACTTCTCCATTTCCGCTTGCTGTTTTAACCTCTTCAACTGGTGCTGGAGGAGCAACTACATAAGCAACTAAAGCTTTTAACTCATCATCAGATAAGAATTCGAACTCACTCATTGCATCAGTTCCACCATTGTTAGCAACTAATGTTTTTGCGTAAGCATCGCCAGAAGCAATAACTTTATTGTTGTTTTTTATCCAAGCAGATAACCAAGCTTCAGCTGGTTTAGGTACACGACCAGCAACGCCAGCCAATCCAGGACCAGTTAATTTTTGGTCAGTAATAGTGTGGCAAACCGCACAATTTTGTTTAAAAATTTTAGCGCCATCTTGAGCTTTCATTCCAAATGAAAAGGCAATTAACAAGAAAACCGCAGAAATAAAGGGTTTAAGAGAGAAATGAGACATATTGTTATGCATAGAATTATATCTAATTTTGTATGATGTTGGACAATTTAATGACATTTTGATGACAAAAATTTCGGGACAAAAATAACAGAATGTTACATATTTTGGTAGTTAATTTTGTATTTTATTAACATTTTAGCTAATTTATAATCATTCTAAATAAAAATATAATTAAGAAATTATAACCATGACATCAATCATAAAATAACTTAGACAAATTATAGTTTTTTGTAGTTTAATTTGATTCTAGAAAAAGCATACTATTTTTTTAAACTTTATGCCCAAATAGTTGTTACTTTGAAAATACAATGGACTCTCAATACGCAATTAAAGATTTAGAACTACTATCGGGTGTAAAAGCTCATACCTTGCGTATTTGGGAGCAAAGATACGGCATTTTAAAACCACATCGTACAGATACTAATGTTAGGTACTACTCTTCTGAAGATTTAAAAAAAATACTAAATGTATCTTTATTAAATTCTAATGGCTACAAAATTTCAAAAATTGCGCAATTAGAAAACAATGAAATAATTAATCAAGCACAATTAATATTAGATTGTTACAAAAACGAATATTATCAAATTGACAATTTAGCATTATGCATGATTGAATTAAATGAATTAAAATTTGAAGAAATTATTTCAAATTGTATAATTCATTTTGGGCTTGAAAATACTATGGAAAAGGTAATATTTCCATTTCTGTCTAAAGTTGGTACCATGTGGCAAATGGGATTAATTAATGTGGTTCAAGAGCATTTTATATCAAATTTAATTAGACAAAAACTAATAGTTGGAATTGATTCAATAAAAATAACACAACAATTAAATGCAAAAACATTTGTATTGTTTTTACCAAATAAAGAATTACATGAACTAGGTCTGCTATATTGCACGTATTTAATTAAAACGAAAGGTCATAATTGTATTTATTTAGGTCAATCTGTGCCAATAGAAGATTTAGAAAAAGTTAACGAAAAAATAGCAGTAGATTATGTTATTACCTCATTTACAAATCCAATATCTACAAAAGATTTAGCTAAATATCTCGAAACAATTTCTGAAACTTTTAAAAAGAAAAAAATCATTGTTTCAGGAAGGGTATTTCAAAGTATTACCGAAAAATTTAAAATTCCTTCAAACATAAACATCATTCATTCTTACCAAGAATTTAAAAATATCCTTTAGAGTGTTATCTTTGTATTAAATGAAGATAATAACAGGATTAACATTCTTATCAGTTTTTATATTTTTTTCTTGTGCACCAGCACAAAAAGAAAATAACGATGTGCCAGAAAATGTTTTAACATCAACAGAACTTGTTGATATATTAACAGATGCTTATTTAGCAGAGGGTGCTTCTGGCATTAATATTAAGCAGGTAACAGGCCAACAGGTAGACAGCGTATATTTATTTAATCCTTTAAAAGATCACAATTGTACAAAATCAAAATTTGATACATCCATTACTTACTATTCTAATCATCCAAAAGCATTTAAACAAATATATGAGCAGGTTTTAGAAAGACTGAGTCAAATTCAGGCAAAAGGGAAATTATGAATGAGTTAAAACAAAAAATTAAAGAGCTTGTAATTGAGCATTTTGAAGAAGTTGTAGCAATTAGAAGGCATATTCATATGCATCCCGAATTATCATTTAAAGAATTTGAAACTTCAAAATACGTATGTTCAATTTTAGATAAATATAAAATTCCATACACAAAAAACATTGTAGAAACAGGTATTATTGCAATTATAGAAGGAAATAATCCTCATCAAAAAACTATTTTACTAAGAGCAGATTTAGATGCTTTACCGATTTTAGAAACAAATAATGCACCATACAAATCTACATACGACGGTGTAATGCATGCCTGTGGCCATGATGTACACACATCATCAACCTTAGGAACTTGCATTATTTTAAATAAGTTAAAACAAAACTTTAACGGAACAATTAAAATAATGTTTCAACCAGGCGAAGAAGTATTACCTGGAGGTGCATCGTTAATGATTAATGAAGGCGTATTAAACAATCCTAAAGTTAACTTTGCACTTGCGCAACATGTTTTTCCTAGCATGGAAAAAGGTAAAGTTGGATTTAGAAATGGCATGTACATGGCAAGTACTGATGAACTTCACGTTACAATTAATGGAAAAGGTGGGCATGCTGCAATGCCCACAGAATATAACAATCCATTAAATATTGCTGCAAAAATAATTACACAAATAGAATCTGAATTTCAATTTTATATTGATGAAGAAGGGGTTTCAAGAAACAAAGAAAATAAAATTCCTACAGTAATAGCTTTCGGAAAAATTGAAGGTAAAGGTGCAACTAACGTTATACCAGCTAGTGTATATATTGCAGGTACAATGCGCACTATGAATGAAGAATGGAGAGCAGAAATAAAACAAAAATTAACCTCCATAATTACGCAAATTTGTAAAGCAAACCATGCCACTTCGGAAATTAATATAGAAAACGGATATCCTTTTTTAATAAATGATGTTGATTTTACAAATAGGTGTAAAAAATTAGCTATTGAGTATTTAGGCGCAGAAAATGTAGAGGATTTGCCACTAAGAATGACTGCGGAAGATTTTGCCTACATAACTCAAAAAGTACCAAGTTGTTTTTATAGAATAGGCACTGGCAATAAATCTAAAGGAATTACATCAGGAGTACATACTTCTACATTTGATATAGATGAAGAAGCGTTAATAACATCAACAGGATTAATGGCTTGGCTTACTATTAATGAATTAAAAAACTAATTAGTTCTTAATAATTTCTTTAGTAGTTAAACTATTAGATCTAACATCCTGCAATTCTATAAAATAATTACCTGGTTTAATTTCTAATAGTATTACTTCACATTTATTATTATTCACAGGTAAAAATTGTTTTGATACTAACTTACCTTGTGTATCATAAATTAAAACAAAAACATTTTGATGT
>CALMMX010000140.1 GCA_937868545.1 uncultured Bacteroidota bacterium | reverse complement strand
GCGAAGGCATAAGCGTAGAAAACAAAAATATCCTACCGAAAAATAAAATGGTTTTGCATACTTTTGACAACCAAAAGTATGTTATAAAAATATAATACAACTTTTTAAGTGTCGACTAATTAGTCCTAGGTTTTATTTTCTATTTCAATATCCTATTAATATTAATCGCTAATAAGCCAATTAAGCCTTTTATGTATTATTGTAAAGTATTTACATAAAATCGATATTTTTGTATATTATGGAAAACCCCGAAATAATTAATACAGAAAGTAAAAATCCTTTCCCATTTAATAATCTTTTTTTAATTAAAGGATTAACCACCGGAAACAATAATGCTGGTTTTTATATGTTAAGTATGGTTGCCGCTTTTTTAGGTTACCTAACTTTTCAATTAATAATGCTTGTTCCTTTAATGGCTGCAGCAACTAGTAATGGTATTAAAACCGAAACAATTCTAAAGGACCCTAATATTTTGTTTAATCCAGATGCAATAGGTATGAACCGTTCTGCTGTTTTGGCTTTAATGATGGGGATGTTTGTGTTTACCCTGTTGTTTTTTGCAATTGCTATAAAGTATATTCAAAAAAAAACCTTAACCTCAGTCATTACCGGATTTGATAAAATACGTTGGAAAAGGTACTTTTTTTCATTTGGTATCTGGACAGCTTTACTTCTAGTATTTACTGTTATTTCTTATTTATTGGCGCCCGAAGAATTAGTTTTGAAATTCGATGCTTCTAAATTTGCAGTATTGTTAATTGTTGCAATCATTTTCATTCCAATACAAACGGCTACTGAAGAAATTTTATTTAGAGGATTTTTAATGCAAGGTTTTGGATTAGCATTTAAAAACGGAATTATGCCTTTAATTATAACTTCTGTTTTATTTGGTTTAATGCACGGTACTAACCCCGAAGTAAAGGAGCATGGTTTATTTATCATGATGCCTTATTATATTTTCTTTGGTGCATTTTTAGGAATGCTTACTTTATTGGATGAAGGAGCCGAATTAGCTATGGGAATACATTGTGCTAATAATTTAGTATCTTCATTACTTGTTTGTTCTAAATCTTCTGTATTGCAAACAGATGCTATATTCTATACCACTACCGAAAATCCATTAGGTGAATTTATAGGATGGATAATCATGGCAACTATATGTTTTTTTATACTTTTCAAAAAATATAAATTATCTAATTGGAAATTAATCCGAAAATAAAATTAAACTAAATGAAACAACTCATTTTCACACTATCGTTTATTCTATTGCTAATACAGTCAAGTTTGGCTGATAACGATTATCATTATTTTGTTGATTTAACTAAAGTAAATAATGATAAAGTTACAGTTAAATTGGTGCCCCCAGATTTTGCTGAGAATGAAGCTGTATTTATGTTTCCATCAATGGTACCAGGTACCTACGAAGTGTATGATTTCGGAAGATTTATATCAAACTTTAAAGTGCTTGGTAAGGATGGACAAACAATTGCAGTTGAAAAAATAGATGTTAATTCATACAAACTTTCGCCAGCTAATCAAATAAAAGAAATTAGCTATGAGGTGGAAGATACTTGGGATACTAATATTAATGAGAAATTTGTTTTTGAACCAGGTGGAACAAATATTGAAGAAGGAAAAAATTTCGGAATCAATACGCATGGATTTTTTGGATATTTTAAAAATAAAATTGAATCTAATTTTATTCTAGAATTCACTAAGCCTCACAATTTTTATCCTTCTACAAGTATTGCAAATATTGTATGTGGAGAAAGTAAAGATGTTGTTTCAATTACTAATTATCATAATTTGGTTGATGCTCCAATTATGTATTGCAAGCCAGATACTACTTTAATAAAAATAGGCAATTCAACCATTTTGTTTTCTGTTTATTCTTCTAACGGTTTAATTACTTCAAAATTTATTGCTCGTACGTTAAAGGAGTTATTACTATCTCAGGCAGAATATTTAGGTGGTACCTTGCCAATAGAAAAATATGCTTTCTTGTTTTACTTTGGCGATAAACCTTCACTTAGTGGTTCAAGCGGCGCTTTAGAACATAGTTATTCATCATTTTATTTTTTACCTGAAGCAGATTCCAATTTATTAGCTCAAGAAATTAGAGATGTTTCGGCACATGAGTTTTTTCATATTGTAACTCCGTTAAGTATCCATTCAAAAGAAATTGGTGAGTTTGATTTTAATAACCCTAAAATGAGCCAACACCTTTGGTTATACGAAGGCTTAACAGAATATGCTGCCCACCATATGCAAGTTAAAACTGGACTTATTGAGTTTGATAGTTTTTTTGAAATTATGATCGAGAAAATGAAAAATGCACGCAGTTATAATGATACAGTGCCTTTTACAGTAATGAGTAAATATGTTTTAGATAAATACAAACCACAGTATTCAAATGTATATGAAAAAGGTGCGCTTATTGGCATGTGTTTAGATGTTATGCTTCGTTATTACAGTAACGGTAAATATGGAACTCAAGAGTTAATGGTTGATTTATCTAAGAAATATGGAAAAGATAAATCGTTTAACGATGAGGATTTGTTTAATGATATTGAAAAACTAACGTATAAAGAAGTAAGGTATTTCTTAAATAATTCGGTTGCAGGTTCTAAGCCCTTACCATTTAGAGAAGTTTTTAATATGGTTGGAATGAACTATTTCGATAAAAAAACAGAAGAGAAAATAACCTTAGGTGGTATTGCAGTGGGCTTTAATCCTAAAACAAATCATTTAATTGTTGTAAATACCGATAAATTAGATGCATTTGGGAAGAAATTGAAATTTAAAGAAGGGGATGAAATTTTAACGTTTAATAATCGAAAATTGGGTGTAGATAATATAAAAGATGTATTAGGAGATTATTTAGATAAAGCGAAAGCAGGTGATAAATTAGTAATTGAAGTTATTAGAAAAGATAAAAAAGGTAACGAAAAAACTAAGGTGTTAAAGGCAAAGGTTAAACCGGTAACTGTTACAGAAACAGATGTGTTAGAAGTAAATGAAAAAGCAACAGAGCAACAAATTGCTGCACGTAAAGAATGGTTAGGGATTAATTAATAAATGCAAAAAAAGCAAAATATATATTGGACTTGTCAGTTTAGCGGGTGGTTATTTTATACCGCTATCAACTTGTTTTTTTTTAAGTTAAGTTATAAAACAGACACACTTGATATTATTATTTTTTTGCTTTGGTTTCCATTAGGTATAAGCATCACGCATTTATACAGATTAATTATTATTAATAAGAATGTTGTAAAGTATAAAATTGCATTTCAAGTGCCCTTTATCATCATTTCATCATTTTTAATGTCATGCGTGTTTTTTTTATTTAATGTGTTTGTCATTAATTTATTTAGCGAAGTTACTTATCAAACAGATATTGTAGCAGCTTTTGCTAAGATTTTAAGCTTAATGCTCATATTTTTTATTTGGTCGGTTATCTATTTTGGGTTTCATTTTTTCGATAATTATAAAAAAACAGAAATTCAAAATTTAAGGTTGGAAGCTAATAAAAATGAAATTGAATTAAATACATTGAAATCTCAGCTTAATCCTCATTTCATGTTTAATAGTATGAATAGTATAAGGGCTTTAATTGATGAAGATCCTAAAAAAGCGAAGCTAGCAGTAACTCAATTATCAAATATTTTAAGAAACACTTTGCTCATGAATAAAAATAAATTTATTTCATGCGAAGAAGAAATTAAATTAGTGAGTGATTATTTAGCTCTTGAACAGATAAGATATGAAGAACGTTTAAACTATGATTTAGATATAGCACCCAATACATTGCAAATTCCAGTTCCACCAATGATGATTCAAACCCTAGTAGAAAATGCTATTAAACATGGTATTAGTCATATTCCAGAAGGTGGAGAAATTAAAGTAAGAACTTTTTTAAATGATACAACTTTAACAATTGAAGTGAAAAATACGGGGCAATTAAATTCAAAAAGCACTACCATTACAGGAATTGGTGTTGATAATACAACTAATCGCTTACAAATTTTATATGGTGCAAATGCAAGTTTT
>CALMMX010000139.1 GCA_937868545.1 uncultured Bacteroidota bacterium | reverse complement strand
CATACATATTTTTGAAATAATTAATTAAATCAAAATTATATGAAAAAAAAGTTATTTTTTACTTATGCTTTATTAGCTACAACTTTATTTATCCAAGCTCAGGATGAAAATAACTACAGAACACCTTGGTATGGTGTTATAGGATTAAGGTCTAATTCCGTTAAGTATGTTAATTCATTAACATCTGTTAAAAGTTCGTTGGTTTATGGAGAAATTAGTGATGTTAATTTTGCTAATAAAACATTTTTAGATGTTGGTATTCCATTTGGTGGTTATTTACTAAGATTATTAATTACAAGAAAAGTTGGTACGGATTATACTAAAAGCGAAGTGCCATTTTTATATATTAAGGGTGGTTATGATATTGTTAAAGCAGGTAAAGTTAAAATTGGATTAGGCGCTTCAGCAAGTAGTGTTTGGATGCAAAATTTACCAACTGAAATGGAAGGGTACTCAAAATTAAAGTATGGTACAGTTAGTCCTCTAGTTTATGCTAAAATTAATTTAGGAAAATTTTTAGTTACTCCTGTTTTTGAATACAATGTTGTTTCGTGGACAGATAACTCAAAAATTAAACGTTCTGGTTTCTCTTTTGGAAGTTACGTAATTGTTCCTATTAGTGGCAAGTTTGCTATAAATATTAATCCATATTACGAAAGAGGTAAATTTAAATCAAGTTCGGAAAATATTTTAAATGTGACTTCATCTAATTTAGCATGTAAAATTGGACTTGTTGTGAATTTTGATTAGGTTAAATTTTAGATTGAATAAAATTATACTTTAAAAAGTATAATTCAAATAAATACTCGAAAGTGAGTATGGTATTAGATAATAAATCCACTTAGTTTTGAAATAAAATTAAACAAAATGGAAAAACAATTGAACAAAATGAAAAAGCAATTATTTATATTATTAGCTTTTAGTTGTTTGGCTTTAAAAAGCTATGCACAGCCAACTAACATTTACCAGCCATATGGGGCAACTACAAATTTTGGTAAGGTAACCGCTGACTCATTAAATTATTATGTTGTTAATTACCCATCTTTAGAACTTGTAAAAATTGACCAAAGTAACACTGCAACTGTCATTACTACATTAACTGTTGACCCAATTCAAAGTATGATATGGAATAATGGAAAGGGTATTTTTCCAGTGGCAGTGGGTTCTCCTTATAAATTATTTGATGGTACTAGCCATATTGATATAACTGGTGGTCAATTACCAATTTTTAGTTACGCAACTGACAAAATAATTACCTTAGATTATTTTCATATTGGTAATACAACTTATTTTAGAACAACTGATAAAATATATAAAACCGATTATTCATCGCCATCAAGCATTATTACATTAGCTACAAGGCAATCAACAACTGGTGTTGGTATTTTAGACATGTCTCATACAACAAATTCAATTATTTATCAAAATATTGTATTAGGTACTGCAGGTGTTTTAAAACGCATTGATTTAGGAACAGGAAATATAACTACAATTGATTCTTCAATTTCAGGTATAACAAGTTACGCTAAAGGAATAGTTTATAATAATGAATATTATTATTGTACTCCAAATACCGCAGCTGCTGCAGGCAATTCCAAAATATATAAAGTAAGTAATAGTGGTATTAAAACTGTTTTTTATAATGAAACTAATCCATCTAAATTAATTAGAAAAGTTATAGGAGCTACACCAAATGGTGTAATTGCTGTTATAGCTGATAATAGTGGTGCAAATGAATATGTATCTATTAGCTCTGGTGTTGCTACATCTTTAAATTTTGGAACATTCGCAAATTCATTGCCTGCTAATAACTTCGCTGGTGGAGTAACAACTAGTTCTTTGGTTTATTTTAGTGCATACGATACTACTCGTGCATTAGCAGTGAACAAAGCATTATGGGTTACGGATGGTACGTTAGCTGGAACAAAAAAAATTAAAGGAGGTCCTTCGTCAACTTTTGCTATGAGTGGATTAGACCAAGAATATTTAGGGACTTTTGGGTCATGCGGAAATGATATATATTACGAAGGTAAAAACGGTCCAACGTACGATTGTATTATTTATGTTAATGGTACTACTTTTTCTATGCAAACTTATAATCCCCAGCCTACTTCTAGTCCTGTTACAATGCGACAAACAGCAAGTGGTATTTTAGTAATAGCTACTCCAACTTCTACTACCTCCACAAAAGCAGTTTATAAAATGAATTGTTCTTCTGCTACTGATATTGCAGAGAATGAAGTGAATAATGGTAATTACATTGTATATCCTAATCCAACAAGTAGGTTTTTGAATATAAGTTCACAGGTTGATAATGAAAATTGTAGTGTTCAGATATTAAATTCATTAGGGCAAGTTATGTTTAGAGATCAGCTTGAAAATCAAAATTTAAAGGTTGATTTTTCTCATTTTTCAGCTGGTATTTATTTTTTAAGTATTAAAGATAGTAGAGGAAATGTTCAAATTAAAAAAATAATTAAACAATAATTGAGATTTTTTTATTTAATGCGCAATCAACTTGAATTTATATACGCATGTGGCTTTAATCTTTATTGAATGGTAAATCTTTAACTAATTATAATCAAACTATGAAAATTTCAATTGTATTATTATTTTTTTGCATTACTACTTATGCTCAAAAGAATGGTTTAATATTTTTTATTGATAAAATTGAGGGAAGGCCTAATGCTCATATAATTGACATTAAGGAAGGTAAAGATAAATCCATATACTTATTGGGGGAATGTAAGGATAATACATATAAAAAAACATCAAGTTGGTATATGCATGTTGATGCTAATGGTAAAAAAATAAGCGCAAAGCATAATGATGCAGATGTTTCAAATTTAAAGAGATTTGTCTTATCAAAGAACGAAAATCTTTTGGTTGTAGGTAATACCGAATCAGAAAATGGCAGATCTCAAAGTTATACAAGGTTGTATGATAAAGAGGGAAATATAAAATTGCTTACAGTTATGGCTATGAGCTATCCCATCATATTAGGCGATGCAATTAATGTTGATGAAAATCAAGTTTTAATAGCTCAATCAAATGATAAAGTGGCTAATGGTAAATACAATGTTGCAATTTTAAAAACAGATATAGATAGATTCTTGCCAATGGAAATTGTAAGTATTACCTCTGATTTTGATGAAGTACCTACAAAAATTTGTTTAAATTCTAAAAAAGAAATGATAGTTTCATGTATTCGATATAATGGAGAATCTATGTCTAATATTATTTATTGTATAAATGAAAGTGGCTCTAAAATTTGGCAATATGAGCCTAAGGTGGATAATAGTTTTTTAAATTCAAGTATAACAATTGATAAAAATGATAATACAATTTTCACTTGTAGTTACCGCAATGCATCTACTTACTTAAGTTCTTCTGTAGTATTAAAATTAAATCCAAAAGGCGAATTAGTAAAAGAAGAGGTCTTTGATAATATTAAATCTAACGGTATTACAATTTTAAAGAATGGTAATTATTTATTGTATGGCGCTAATTTTGAGCCTTACGAAAACAGAATTATAATTAGTAAAGCTGCTTTTAGAATAATAGATCCAAATTTTAAAATAGTTTTAACTGATGAGCTTGGACAAACAGATTCACCAAACTCAACTTTACCAACTAATATAGTAACTGAAATGCCTGTGAGTTCAGAGTTTAATAATGCAGTTCAACTATCAGATGGAAGATTGATATTTGGAGGAAGAGTAAATTATCCTGCTAGAGACGAAAACGATGTTTTAACTCCTATTCGACAAAATCAGGCTTGTGTTTTATTTACTAGTGCTGATGGTAAGTTTAGATAAGTGGTATTTTGTTTTACCTTTAATTAATATACTACTGTAAATTTAAATCTGTTTTCATTTTACCCAGGTAAAAATATTAGATCGCAATAATAAAATTTTAAATTTTTAATCGAATAAATCATGACGAGAATAGTAAACTGCCTGCTTATCAATATGTTTTTTACATTAACTGTTGTTTCTCAAAATGATACAATTAAAACATATTATGAGAACAAGCAAATTCAAACTGAAAAGTTTAATAATTGGGAAACTACTGGAAAAGGATTTTATAAAGAATACTATGAAAATGGTCAATTAAGTATGATTAAAAATTACTTGGATGGAAAAGAGGATGGTGTATCAAAAGGTTATTTTGAAAATGGAAAATTAATGTATGAAATCGAGTACCAAAATGATGTAAAAAATGGAAATTCAAATGTGTATTATGAAACGGGAAGAATAAAATGTAAAGAGTTTTTTAAGGATGGATTACACTCTAAAGAAAGAGAGGAGTATTATGAAAATGGTCGTGTTAAATCTGTTACTTATTATTCTAATAATGATAATAATGTTGTAGTAAATGATTATTTTGATAATGAATTAAAGACATTATATAAAGAGACAATGTATTTAAATAATTTACTGAATGGTGTTCAAAAAACGTATTATAGTAATGGGAAAATGAAATTGGAAACTCCTTGGATTAACGATACTTTAAAAGGAATAGAAAAACAATATGACGAACAAGGGTTAATAATGTCAACAACTACCTTCAGTAATAATTTTGTTACTGGTTTGAAAAAAGAATTTTACAATAATGGCAAAGTGAAATTGGAAGCATTCTATTTAAAAGATACAATTCATGGAACTGAAAAAATGTATTTTGAAAGTGGGAAATTAAAAGTTGAAACACAATATTATAAAGGAAATATTAATGGTTTTCAAAAAGAGTATTTTGCAAATGGTATATTAAAACGAGAAGGCATCTATATTAATGGGTTGCTTAATGGACTTGAAAAATCATATTTTGAAAGTGGCCCTATTTTATTGGAGGAAAATTACAGTAATGGAAAACTAAATGGTACTCAAAAAATATATTATATAAATGGTAAAGTAAAATTTGAGTCAGTATTTGTAAACGGTGAACAATTTGGAAAAACAAAAGCATTTGATGAAAATGGTAAACTTAAATAGTTTGAATTGAGGATTTTTATTTTTTTGGTTTAAATACTCGAAAGTGAGTATTGTAGAACTAAAATCAAATAGAGAGTTTTACATTAACTAAAAATATACATATGAAAAAATTATTACTATCAATTAGCAGCTTAATTATTTGTGGCTTTTTAAATGCCCAAAGTCCTTCTTTTCAATGGGCAAAAGTATTACCAGGGGCTCACGGAACAAAATCTGTGGCTGTTGATGCTGCTGGTAATGTTTATTCTATTGGTATTTCTTATGGGGGCGATTTCGATCCGAGTTCAGCTTCTTATACACTTCCACTTGTTTATGGTGGTACATATGTTTCAAAGTTAGATGCTTCAGGAAATTTTTTGTGGGCTAAACAGTTTGGTGGAGATAATACATCATGCCCAACTACACCAAAAGGACTTGATGTTGATGCGGCTGGTAATGTTTATATTACTGGATATTTTAATGGTGCTCCCGATTTTGATCCAAGTTCATCTACCTTTAGTATTACCACAACAATGTTTAATGATGTGTTTATTGTTAAGCTTGATCCAGCAGGTAATTTTGTGTTTGCGAAAAATTTTGGTGGTTCAAATATTGAAGAAGGTGAAGCTATAAAGGTGGATGCTTCAGGAAATATTTATTCAACAGGTAAGTTTAGAAATACTGTTGATTTTGATCCAGGTGTTGGCACTTATACTTTAAATACTATTGCTTCTTCTTTTGATGTATATGTTGCTAAGTTAGATGCCTCTGGAAATTTTTTATGGGCCAAAAATTTTAGTGGAGGAGGAGATGAAGTTGCAGCTGGTTTATCCATAGATGCTGTTGGTAATGTATTTGTTACAGGTGGTTTTTTATTTAACGTTGATTTTGATCCTAGCTCAGCAGTTAACACACTTATTCCAGCAAATTCTGGGCAATCTGATGCGTTTATTGTAAAACTTGACCCCTCTGGAAACTTAGTGTGGGCTAAAAATATGGGTGGAACAAAAGATGTGAATTCTACTTCAGTTAAAATAGATAATTTAAATAATGCAATTGTTGGTGGTTATTTTGCAGGTGTTGCTGATTTTGACCCAAGTGTTTCAACTAATACATTATCTTCAAATGGTTTTACCGATGTGTTTATTGCAAAATTTGATGGTTCAGGAAATTTTTTATGGGCAAAGCAAGTTGGTGGTCCTCAAATTGATTTACTATTTTCAATTGCCTTAGATGCTTCCAATTCTGTTTTTTCAACTGGCTCATTTATGGTTGGTGCTGATTTTGATCCAAGCTCTAGCTCTACTACTTCTTTAACTGCAATGCACTCATCGCATTCTGATGCCTTTATTTTAAAATTAGATGCGAGTGGTGGTTTTGGTTGGGCTCGTCAATTAGGAAGTACTAATTTAGTTGGAACCCAAGGCAATTCATTAGCTGTTGATGCATCTTCTAATTTAATTACAGGTGGTGGTCTTCAAGGTCCAGTTGATTTTGATACAGAGGCTTCTACTTACACATTAACAGCTTCGCCAGGCAATAATTTTATACTTAAAATGCAAACAGGAAGTGTTGGCTTGAATGAAATTGCAAATGCTGATGATATTAATATTTATCCTAATCCCGTAAGTGATGTTTTAAACATTGATTTGCAAATGGCACATGGTATTTCTGGAAATTCTATTATTCATGTTACAAACAGTTTAGGGCAAATTGTGTTTTCACAAACAGTTGAATCAAGTAAAATCGCTATAAATGCTAGCAATTTTAATAAAGGTATTTATTTTGTTTCTATAGTAAATGGAGGCATTAGTAAAACTCGAAAAATTGTGGTGCAATAGTGCCATTTAAAAATTGACTTTATACTTTTAATTCCAAATTTAATACTTAAAATACTCGAATGTGAGTATGGGTTTTTTATGTAATAAAATTGAAATTTGCCTATCAATTTATATATAATGAAAAAACTGTTTTCAATTTTAGTAGTTAGTGTTTTGAGTAATATTTGTTTTGCTCAATCTGATTCAAAAAGTAGTTCAACTTTTAATCCGGATGTCCATCCCAATAGTGTAGTTGTACATTATGGTGTGTTTAGTAATATTAGTAATCCTGGTTGGAAAACATTTATAGAATCTTATAATCAATATACCAATCCTACAGAACCACTAACTAATTTTAAAAATCATTTTAATATTGATATTGGATATAAGCGAACTGTAAATAAGTTGTATTTAACGTTATTATGGCAACATACTCACAATAGATGTGAAGCTGGATTTGATTTTAATGAAGTAAGGCGTTTTGATTATATTGCAAATACCATTGCTTTGGGCGCAGGCGTGCGAGTATTTAAATTATTAAATGATAAACTAAATTGTTATGCTTTTATTAATTATAGATTTGGTGGACATTCTCGTATTGTATCTTCTTATATTTACCGTGATGGTTACCAAAGTTATGGTAGCGAAAAAGATTTAAACGGGACCTATTTAAATTCAGGACTTTCAGGTAATGAAATTGGTTTAAATTTAAATTACAGAGTGTTTAAAGGATTGGCATTAGAGTTTCAATTTTTACGCCAATCTAATAATAGAATTGTGCCAAGTTTCTGGGGTGATTTGTCTAATTTTAAAACATTGAACGCCAGTAATTTTTATGGTATGATTTATCTACCAGAAGATTATAAAACATATATGCAAAATGGTGGCGTAAATTATACTGGAAAAAATATCACTTCAGATTTTAGAGGATTTAAAATGACATTGGGTTTAAGTTACAGATTTTAATATATAGTAGTATGATGAAAGGATTTATATATATACTTATTTGCATTTTGGGATTGACTGCTTGTACAAAAAAAGGCACTTTAAACCGCGAACATTGGACAAAAAAAATGGCTGGTACATACACTGTACAAAAAGTTCAAACTCAAACGTATTCTAATAATACTTTAGTTACAGATGATGTTATCACAGGGGATAATACACAATTTGTACTAAGTAAATCGGGAGGTGATGGAGATGGATTTCCATTAGCAATTTATGGAACGTGGAAGCCATTGTTTTTAAATGTTTCTACTACAGAATATGCTTGGTGTGTCGAAAATGATAATAAGCGTTTAACTCTTGGCCACTTTGATCCAAGTATTGGATTTTATGCCGATGGAACTTTGTCTGTAGATAATATGAAGAAAAAGATACAAGTTTGGCACTATATAAGAAGCGGTACTGCGGGTGGTATAGATACATACATCCATCAAGAAATAACTCACAAAAAAGAGTAATTAAATTTTATAATTTCTATATTTACAATGATGCGCTTGGCTTTAATTGTAATATTTATACTTTTATTTACTCATGCCTTTTCCCAAGATGAAAAGTATGTAGTAAAACCACCGCGTGATTATCAATTAAATCCTGCTAAAAATTCAATTTTTGTTGAGTTAGGTGGAAATGCAGGTGTTTTCTCATTAAATATTGATAGAATTTATTATTATAAGCCTACATTTAAAATGAGTGCTAGGTTTGGTGCTGCAATGGATATGAATCATATTTATTTTGAACCTATTGCAGTTATAGAAAATAATTTCATTTTTTTTAAAAATCCGCATCACCTCGAAATGGGTTTGGGAGCAACACTTAAACGAAGATATAATGAGAAGATAAGTGGTAATAACGATTATTTTTGGGAAAATATTTTATTTGGTGTAACTCGCATAGGATACAGATTTCAAAAGCAAGATGATGGAGTGTTTATAAGAGCAGCTTTAACACCTGTGGTAACAAGTAATGATGCGTTAGGCTTTCATGCAAATTATTTTCAATTGTGGGCAGGTGCTTCTATAGGAATCAGTTTTTAACGAAAAATTATTCTGAAAAAATTTAGGTATTGTTTTATATTTGCCACCTATTTATGAATAATTCTGCTGTTTTTGATAATCTGCAACCAATGTTTGGTAATACACCCTTGGTTAAAATCACCTGTAAGTATAAAAATGAAGTAAAAACAATTTTCGCAAAATACGAAGCAGTTAATTTTAGCGGTTCTATAAAAGATAGAATTGCATTTGCAATTTTAAAAGATGCTTATCAAAATAATTTAATAAAACCACAACAACCAATTGTAGAAGTAACTAGTGGTAATACTGGTATAGCTTTTACTGCATTAGCAAAGGCCTTAGGACATGAAGTGAAAATCATAATGCCGGATTGGTTAAGTAAAGAGCGTTATGATATAATTGAACTTTATGGAGGCGAGGTAGAAAAAATATCTGCAGCGCAAGGTGGTTTTATTGGAGCACTAAAAGTGGCCGAAGATTATCATAATACCAAAGATTATTTTTACCCAGATCAATTCTCAAATCAAACTAATGTATTAGCGCACGAAGCCACTACTGGACCAGAAATATTTATTCAATTATTAAAACAAAATTTAAAACCCGATTTGTTTGTAGCAGGTGTTGGTACTGGCGGAACTGTAATGGGTGTAAATAATTATTTTAAAAAAATGCGTGTCCCTTGTTTTTGCCATCCTTTAGAGCCTTCAAACTCTCCTACTATGAGTACTGGTGGTAAAAAAGTTGGGTCACACCGTATACAAGGTGTTAGTGATGAGTTTATTCCTGCAATTACCAAGTTAAGTGCACTAAACGAAATTGTTTCGGTAGATGATGGAGATAGTATTATAATGGCTCAAAAGCTCAATAAAGTGGGTTTGTCGGTAGGGATTAGCAGTGGTGCAAATTTTATTGGAACTTTAAAAAAAATGAGCGAATTTAATAAAGATGTAACTGCTGTTACTATTTTTTGCGATAACTCTTTTAAATATTTATCTACAGCTTTGTGTAAACATGAACCTGTAAAAGATGGATTTATTTCTTCTGATGTTGAGCTTTTAGAATACAGTTTTTTAAATTAATTGTGTCGATTAATAAAATAATTTATTCCTCTACATCTAATTTTAATTTATGTAAAAACCGATGAACTATAGGAGCAAATACAACGCCCACGCCTGTTAAAAAAGCTACTCCACTGTAAATCGCATAAATAGAAGAAAATAATTTAGCAGCATCTGTTTCTGCTCTATCAACTGGCCCCATACCAGTTAATATCATACTAGCATTTACTAAACTATCTAGCCAACTTATTTTAAAATAGTAATGATATCCAATTACCCCAATTGCTAAGGATGCTGCTAAAAACAACATGCCAAATACAACGCTTTTAATAAGCTTGTTGTAAAAATGCTTTTTAGGAGGTAATTTTCTTAAAGTTTTATTCATTAAAATTTTATTCTAGTTTAAAACAACAGTATTTAATACGTTCGCCTTTTGCTGTAAATAGGCCTTCATAATAGGTTTTAATTCGAGTTAATTCTTCTCTTCCTTCTGGGCAATTATTGTATAAATCATTAGTTGCAAATACTAGTGGCAAGTTTCTTTCTTTTATAACTTCCATGGTGTATTCATAAAAAAATGTATTGTCGGTTTTTAAATGAATAAGTCCCCCTGGTTTCAATATTTTTTTATACCTGTTTAAAAAGAAATCGGGATTTGTTAATCGTTTACGCCCTTGATTTTTCTTTGGTTGAGGGTCAGGAAAAGTTATCCAAATTTCAGACACTTCGTTTTCTCCAAAACAGTAATCAATAAAGTCAATACGGGTTCTTAAAAATGCCACATGATTCATGTTATTTTCTATAGCATGTTTTGCGCCCGTCCAAATTCTGTTACCTTTTACATCAACGCCAATGTAATTTTTTGAAGTATCATTTGAAGATAAGCCAATGGTGTATTCTCCTCTGCCACAACCTAGTTCAACTACTATGGGATTGTTATTTTTAAATACTTCATTGTGCCATTTCCTTTTTTTAGGAAAACCTTGTTCTAACAATTCATGATGAAATGCAAAGGTGTTGGCAAATGTATTTAGTTCGGCAAATTTTTGAAGTTTATTTGGCATAATATATTTTAAGCCTACAAATTTATTAAAATCCTAACAAATTAATAATGTGATTTTTAAAGCAATTTTGTTACATTCGTGGTATTAATAAATCCATTATGAACTTTAATTATAATAAAACGAAGATAGTTGCCACTATGGGACCGTCTACCGAAAACATTGCAGTGCTTGAAGAAATGTTTAAAGCAGGCTTAGATATTTGCCGTATTAACTTCTCTCATGGCGATTATGAGCCAATAAAGCATGTAATTGATAATATTAGAACTTTAAATAAAAAATTAAATAGAAACGTCGGTATTTTGGGCGATTTACAAGGTCCTAAATTGCGTATTGGTAAAGTAAAAGATAATGCAGTTGATTTAATTAATGGTAATGAAATTATTATTACTACTAAAGAGTGCGAAGGTACTGCCGAAAAAATATTTATTACTTACCCACAATTTCCGCAAGATGTAGCCGTTGGCGAACTTGTTTTAATTGATGATGGTAAAATAACGCTAAAAGTTATTGATACAAATAAAAAAGACGAAGTAAGAGCCACAATTATAGCTGGCGGCGTTTTATCTTCTAAAAAAGGTGTTAATCTTCCTAATACAAAAATTTCTTTACCATGCTTAACTTTAAAAGATTTGCGTGATCTAGATTTTGCTCTTGAAAATAATTTCGAGTGGGTTGGTTTATCTTTTGTAAGAAGTGTGACTGATATTATCGAATTAAAAGATATTATTCGTTCTAAGAAGAAAACTGCGCGTGTAATTGCAAAAATAGAAAAACCTGAAGCCATTCGTGAAATTGATAAAATCATTGAAGTTACTGATGGTGTAATGGTTGCCCGTGGTGATTTAGGTGTAGAAATGCCTATGGAACAAGTACCGTTATTGCAAAAAATGATTGTGAGTAAATGTATTCTTGCATCTAAACCTGTTATTATTGCTACCCAAATGATGGAAAGTATGATTACAAGTTATACACCAACTCGTGCCGAAGTTAATGATGTTGCTGGTGCAGTATTAGATGGTGCTGATGCAGTAATGTTAAGTGCCGAAACATCTGTTGGGCGTTATCCAGTAAAAGTTGTAGAGTACATGAAACGTATTATTACTGAAGTAGAAAACGACGATCGTATTTATTATAAAGAGCATGAGCCAGAATTAAAAACAGTAACTTATATTACAGATAGTATTTGTTATAATGCAAGTGTTATGGCTAAGCAAGCTGGTGTAAATGCAATAGTTTCTATGACTCATAGTGGATATACAGCTTTTAAATTAAGTAGCCATAGACCAAAAGCAAATATTTATATTTTTACAGATAACCAAACTTTACTTAATGCATTAAGCTTAGTATGGGGCGTACGTGGTTTTTATTATGATAAATACGAAAGTACAGATGACACCATTAACGATTTAAAAACATATATTAAAGAAGGTGGTTTTGTAAAAGCGGATGATTTGGTAATTAACTTAGCAAGTATGCCTATGAAAGAAAAAGGTAGAACCAATATGCTTAAGTTGAGCTATATTCAGTAAATTATGCCAATATATACTAAGATTAAATTTCTTATTATATTTTTTGTTTCAACTAATTTTATTTTTGGACAAACAGATTCTGTTCAAAAAAATAGTGTATCCTATCATGAATTCAGTTTAACTAAATGGCTTATACCAGATAGTGTCTTAGATTCAAGATTAGCTGTTAAATTAGCGCCTTTGTCATTATTAAATACATCAATCAGAATAGGGGTTGAATACAAGGTTAAAGATAATTGGTCCTTATATAATGAATTGGGGTATTATTTTTTAACTACAAAGGGAGCTTTGGCAAAATTTGAAGTTAAACACTATCTTACTAACTCTAGTAAAAATGTTGGAAATTATGTTAGTGCAGAATTGTATTATAAATATGAAGAATACCTAACAACCGATACTATTTCAAAAGTTAATTTAAACAACTTACAAATTACCAGATATGAAAAAGAGTATAAAGTATTTAAGAATATCGAGTGCCTAACTATTAAGTATGGAATAATGACAGCTTGTAAATACAGATTGGTATTTGATGCTTTTGCTGGTATTGGATTAAGATTGAAACAAGCTACAAACACCCTAACGAGTGATGAAAATGAACATATAAAATCTTCACACGATTATGGGCCTAATATTATAATGAATCAGGCTGGATTTAAAGTTTACCCCAACTTTGATTTGGGAGTTAAAATTGGATTTAGAATAAAATAGATTATTTTTAATTGAAATAAGTTTAAAAATAGGTTTTATGAAACTCAAAATATTTACACTCTTCACAATAATTTTATTTGCCTGTAATGCAAATATTGAAAGCAATAAAATTGCAAATACTCTTGTTGATTCAAATGAATTAATTATTCCTGCCGACACAATGAAAACCAATACTAATTATGATTCTATAAGTGTAGAAAATAATTTTGTAAATGAAGTTTTTGGCAAGAATGATTTTATGTTATATTTTAATAAAATGTCTAATGCAGTTACAAAACAAACTATAGAACTTAAGCCAAACGAATACGACGAAACTATTGTAGATACAGTTAAAACGTTATACTGGGGTAAATCATATATTATTACAGTAAATAATAATTCAATAAATGGAGTATCAATTAACGCAGCTTTTATTAACGATAATACTATTTCAATAAGTAATAATATAAAAATTGGTAACAGTCTTAAGCAAGTTTGCGATACCTATAAAATTAAGTGCGACCCATCAAAAAGTTATAAGTTTGTAGA